>JAYTIB010000162.1:0-15630 GCA_043732205.1 Schlesneria sp.
CGTTCCAAGCAGGAATCGGACAAGGACGGCGGTCCACCGGCCGACGCGGGAAAACCGTTCGTCCCGGCCGAACTCGCCTACAAGCAGGTCGCCCTGGGACCGTACATCCGGGCGATGCTGGCCGAGGAATCGCCGCTGACGCTGGACGAAGCCGCGCGGGCGCGGGTGCAGGTCGCCAACTTTGAGCCGAACTTCCGCGACGCCAACGCCGACTTGCAGCGCGCCCAATACGAGAAGCCGCTCGCGCCCGGTCGCGGGGTGTTGTATGTCTTCGGACTGGTGGGACGCGGTCCGATCAAACAGGAGAAAGAGGAGATCGCCACTCAGGTCTCGCTGCTGATCGCGGACCGGATTGTGAACGCGTTTTCGAACCGGGCGATCCCACCGACGCTGGCTCCCGTGAAGGTGCCGCAGGTGGTCAACTTCCCCAGCATCGCCGAGGGGATCTCGGTCCGCGTCGATGGCGAACAAGTCGGAACGACCGCCACGATCGTCGATGTGGGAGCGATGGCCGAACGCCAGCAGCAGGCGCACTATCCCGAGATCATCGCGCGGGCCGTTGCCCGGCGAGTGCTCAAAAAGGCAATCATTTACGCGGCCCAAGAGGCGACCGACGTCGAACAGGGGAGCCTGCTCAGCCTGGGCGTGATGGCTGCGGGCGTTGCCTGGGAGGCGACGGAAAACGCCGACACCCGCTGCTGGGCACTGCTCCCCGACACGATTCAGGTGCTGCGCGTCGAGCTTCCCGTTGGCGAACACGAAATCCTGCTGCGGCCGATGGGGCAGGGTGGCGAAATGTCCTCCGCAGCCAAGACGACCGTCCGGATCATGGATGGCCGCAACACGTATCTCATGGGAACGCTGCCGACCACGCGCTTCGTCGGTGAACTACTGACCAGCGGCGGTCGGGAATAGCAGACAAATCAACTATGCTCAACCGAACCGAACTCAACCTAACTCTTCGAATCAAATAATCTTTCTGACGAGTCAACAACCACACCACTTCGTCAAGAAGTGTCCAATAAGGAACGTGTCATGCCCCTGATCCATTCGATTCTGCAGCGACTAAAAGCGAAGGCCGATGCGAAGCCGAGACGGCGTCGGACGCCGTTCCGACCGTTGGAAGCGTTGGAAATGCGGATCCTGTTGAGCGCCTCGGTCTTGGACAACTCTACGTTGACCAATGATGTGGTGAGCCAGGGCGTGCTGGAGGTCATCAACGACCCCGTCGCGATCGACCCCACTGCGATCGACACCACTGCGATCGACACCACTGCAATCGACCCCGCCGTGATCGACAACAGAGGAGTTGACATCCTGAATGGTGGTAGTCAGGACGAAGTGAACGTTGACAATTTTGGCAATGCCTACCTGCAACGCTCTTTCGGCAACGATTTGGCGGATGGCAAGCAATTCGACAAGAACCTGTTCCCTACCGACGGTTACGGAGGTTCTGTCATTTTTACGATGGGTTTGAATCCGGCCGGGTCGATCCAAGAAACGCCAGATACAGGGACGGCGTCTGATTGGATCTCGAACTCCAATGGGAATGACCTGATCAAGGGCGGCAACCCGGATGACACGCTCTTGTACCCCGTTGACCCCGTTGTGTACGACTTCCTTCCACGCGATGTCGGCAACGACATCGTGTCCGCCGAGACGTGGGGCGGGGTCCAAAACTTTGGTGCCCCCGTGCCCATGATGTTTCAGGCCGGAGCCGGTCAGCCTGCCGACTTCGGGAATGCCGCGGCGGCGGATGCAGGCAACAACAGTGGTATGGAAACGTTGAACGCGCGCACTGACGGCAGCCCCGTGCTGAGCGGGGTCGGCAATGACGCGACGAACGGGATCATCAGCCAAGTCAACCTCGTCGGCGGCACCGCTCCGAACCTGCCGGTCAATGGGACGGTCGGCAATTTGGTGGTGTCGTCGAGCAACCACAACGAAGGGGATGTTCGGGGCCTGTGGCTGTTGTTTGCGGACGCGAACCAAGCCAGCTCGTCTGAGACTCCTGTCGATCTCACGGCAGATGACCAGAGCGGGACAGATGGCGACGTCCTCTCGAATTCAACTCCGGTCAGCGGCGGCGAATCCGATGCCGATCCTCTGACGCAAACGGCCGGGACGGATTCGCTCATCGCCCGATCCTCGCTCGATGGGCTCGCCGACACAGCCGTCGATGAAGTCTTCACCCACCTCGATTCCCACGTGTGATGTCCGGGAACTGAGATTTCCGGGAACAGCGTTCGGCATTGGCGCGCCGCGAAGCGACCGTTGTCCGTTCGCTCCGGCGCGGGCACTGCCGCTGCCCCGCAATACTCATGACGAACCACGGAAAACACGGAAAGTCACGGAAGTGGAAGAGTTGCACAACTCGCCGTCTGACTCAGCGTTTGTTGAGCAGGATGAGATCCTTTCCTGCAACTTCCGGCTCTTTTTTTCTTCCGTGGATTTCCGTGTTTTCCGTGGTGAATCCTTCGGGCTTTGGTCGTTGGGTTGAGCGAGGGGGCCGCGGTCTTGCGTGCCTCAAGTCGGGCGAGTGTGACGTCAGACGTTCACCCCCGGCTCGGCAGCCCTCTTCATTCGCGCTCCGCTTGATTCGCGCGGAAATCGATTTGGTCCGCGCGAATCAAATGGAGCGCGAATGTGGAGGCGAAGCCTTTGCATCCGACCCGGGGCGGAAATCACCCCCCGCGTTGCGACACTACGAATTGACCGCTCCCTCACGGTCGCGGCTCGACTGCCGCGATGTTCGTGGTGAATACTCCGCGCCAAGTTGCCGCCGAACCGGTTGATCCCCGAAGAATCAAAGGTCCGCACCGTTGGCTCCACGTCAAGCGCCGCCGCTCAGAAGTCCATCTGGCACCGCAGATCGAAGATGTTCGTGTGGTTGCCGAGGAACGTCCCGGCGGGGGTGTTAGTCGACGGACCGCCGGCGGCATAGGCGTAGTCGGACACGGAATAGATGTAGTTGAACTGGATCTTCCAGTTCGGGTTGAGATACCAGTTCAACCCCGCGGTGTAGTCGTGGATCTGACCGCCGTGGATGTTCTTGTCGTTCAAGTCCAGGTACGAGAACCGGCCGGCCGCCTCCCACGCCCCCCAGCCCGACACGCAGTCATCGCGCCACGGTCCGAAGCTGTGCTTGGGGATGATGCGATCGATCTGTCCCGTCTTGCGGTCATACGGACGATGCTCGCCCGTCAGGAAGTAGCCGGCTTGGGCGTACATGCCGGGGAGCACCGCCATCGAACCTCCCGCGGCATTCTGCGTTCCCGTGACGTTCGCGGCCTGATTCACCATGTTCACCATCACTTCCGACTGAACGGACAATGGTCCGCGAACCCACAGCAGTTCCGTTCCCAGGACGTTGAAGTTGTTCACACCCAGGAGGCCCGTGTTGACGAAGAACGGCGTTCCATTGAACGCGCCGGGAGCCGCCTGACCGCTGGTGCCGACCACTCCGTTCCCGTTGTTGCCGATATACAGTTCCGGGATCGAGCGAAAGATCGTCGTCTTATTGGGAGGCGCGTTGAAGTAGTGGGCCGCTCCCAAGTGCAGGTAATCCTCACCCTTGCTGCATTCGTCCCAATACGGCAGATACGTGAATCGTTCGGCGCTTCCAAACCCGCCGACATTGGTCAGCGTCCCACCGAACTGATCCTGACCCGTCGTGAACACGGAGGCCGCCCAAGTGGACGTCAGGTCTTCCGAGTGATTGTAGAACCCGGTTCCCAGATGCCGGAACGGAGTGAATGCCTGGAACAGCACCGACCGCTCGGCAAACGTCGTGTAGCGGAAGCTGCTGACGACTTCCAAACTGAACGGCTGCTTCCATTGACCGACTCGAACGGTGCCGAGCCCCGGAATCTGCGTCTGCTCGACCCACACATCGGTGAACGTCGGCCGACCGAAGAAGGCGAAGTCCACCTGAAAGAAGTAGTTCGTGGTCTCCGTCAGGGCACCCTTCGCGGAGAGTCGCGCCCGCCGGAAGTCCGCTCCATTTTGAATGGGACCGTAGGCCGTCTTGCTGTTGGCGTCCTGATTGAAGAAACCCAGGTCGCTCTGAAAGACTCCGTTGATCTGCACCGACGGATAGGTCTTCTTGTTCAACCGTTCCAAGATGCCGGACACGCTCCCCTGCAAGGCGTTGAGGTTCTGATCCTGCGACGAATCGACAAGGTTTGGCCGGCGCTGCAAATACTTTTCGATCAGACCGCCGATCCGCCGCTCTTCTTCGGATTCCGGTTCCGGATCGGCGGGCGGCTCGTCGGGGGATGGGGGAACGACTGAAGCGATCGATTCCAAACCCGACGGAGTCTTCGGCACGAACGCCGTACGAAGCTCGCGATTGTCCTGTTCGAGTTGTTCGATGCGCAGGCGCAAGTCTTCGAACGGGTCATCGGCGGCGGCACAGGTGGCGACCACGCCCCCCACGGCCAAGCCACCCAGCACTCCGGCCAGTCGGGCGGCAGTGAGCACGCCATTCAACGACCAACCCCAGGAGGACATCCGTGTCGAAGCCATGTTCACATTCCGCCGCGAATCAGATTCGGCAGCATCTGATTTCAGATTCCAAGCGCAACGGATGCCGACGGCTTCGCTGCGCTGCCAAGCGTTCTTATCGAACTTCCCAACGCACGGCTTGATCGTCGGCCTGTCAGCACCTTCATGATGACAGACTAGTCAGCCTCACAATTGGACGAACCCGCACCAGCGGCAGAGTCGCGGGAGTCTCTCAGGCTCCTTTCGCTTCGCCATTCCAGTACGAATTGGGAGGCAGAAAGATTCGGACAGAAAAATGACGACGCCCGCAGCCGAGAATCGCGGACGACGCAGACACCGCGGAACAGGAAATCTGGAGATCCGCGCCATCAGCGAAATCCACGGTTCCATTGCCCGCATCAAGGCCGCCGGTTTCTCCGCAGGGTGTGGACTGCCACCAAGCAGGCGTGGCGGGACGCTCGCCCGCTGCCGAGCCGAAAGCGTGAGGAAAGTTGCTTGCTTCTCGCTGTTGAACAGGAGCTTCGCCCCCCGGCATTGGCATTTTCAACTGGCTGTGAAGATCCAGGATCGCGAGTTCAAGGATTTGGCCCGAATGGATCAGCCGGTTGAGGTGAATCGCTTTCCCAACTCACCCGACCGGACCGATTCTGTGGGCGACACGTGTTTTTCTGAAACACCGGTTTGACTCTGCTTACCGGCCGACGCTAGCGTGAATTCCAACAATTTGGACACGCGCCCGCATGATACTCAGAGGGGCTTGGCAGTCTCATGAAACAGTCGTGGCACAGGCGGCTGGCCTGTGAATGCAACGGAAAACATGAGTCGGCAAGCCGCCGACTCCAGCTTTGCCAACGGGCTGGCAGGCTTTCGAGTCTAACCGCGGTTTCACGTCTTTTGCCGGCCCACAGGGAGGTCTTACCGGCTGGATGTCTGTTTGAAGGGGCATCATGGCCGAGTCGGAATCAAAGACCGGGATCGTCAAGTTTGAAGACGTTCTGAAGGGCGAGTTGGCCGCGATTGCCATGCGGCGGCAGCGGGCGGGCTTGGAAGATTCGGTCGTCAGTGCGGCGACAACGACACCCGCCGCTGCGGCCGCACAAACTGTCGCTGCTCCGGAGGCGAATCCGACCGAGGCCCAGGCGGCGTCGATGAATCTGATCGGTCTGGCACTCTCGGGCGGCGGCATACGCAGCGCGTCGTTTTGTCTGGGCGTGCTGCAAGGTTTGCACCGACGCGGCGTTCTGCCTCTGGTCGATTACCTGTCGACGGTCTCGGGGGGCGGGTATGCCGGCGCGTACCTTTCATCATCGGCGCTGGGATCGGAACCGTCGGCCTCCGACAGCACCAAGTCCGCGGCGTCCTCGACGGAAAAATCCCGCCCCGCGAAGCGGCTCGATGCGGCACTGGGCGCGGGAACCGGACAGCCGCAGCGCGTGCGGGAGTTGATCGGCAACGGCAGCTTTCTGCTGCGCAACAAGTTGGCGGGAGTAAACCGCTCGTTCTTCGGGATGCTGCTGATCTGGGCCTTCGTCGGCAGCGGCCTGTTCGCGCTGACCTCTCTCGCCGCCTATCTTTATCGCAGCCTGGATGCGATGCCGTGCCGTCAGTTTCTGGCCGTCTTGGGAATCGCCGACCAGTTGAGCTTGGATCTGTTTCCGCCGCTGGTGATGTTCCTGATCTACCTGCTGGTTTGGTCGATCTCGTACTGGCGATCTGGCCGGGCCGCACGGGGCCTGGTCGCACAGTGGTGGCTCGTGGGAACCGTTGTGGTCACGCTGGTGGCGATCGCGAAGTTGATGGGCTCCGGCAACATCACGGTGGATGCCGTAGCCGGCGTGATTGGGGAAGAACCCAGCCGGTGGATTTCCAAACTATTCGAAAGCAGTAGTTTGTCGACCTTGATCTATGGCGCGATCGCGGCCAGCCTGTTGCCGTACTTCACGCCCACCCGGTTGTTCCGCAGCGGCGGCGAAGGCCAGTCCGGCATTCAGCGAGCGCTGTTCACCATCGCCAGTTGGGCATTGCTGGCGGGCGTCCCGTTTCTCCTGGTGGCCTACTTCGCCTACGAGGGAATCGGCGGGGGACAGCGGTGGGCAGATGATCGGCTGCGTGTGCCCCAGGTGAAGGACTGGCGGAAGTTGGCTCATGCGCCGCTCTGGTCGGCCATGAAACAGAACTACGTGAATCCCGAGTCACTAGCTCCCGCATCGTCCTCACCGTCGAAGGACGTGCCGGGCTCGGGGCCAATACCAACGAATGTGCCTCACCCATTGCCAGCCCAGAAACTCTGGTTGTGGGTGAACTACGGTGCGCTGGATGAGGCGACGCGACTGAATGCGGATTCGGGTGGACTGTTTGGCGAACTCGAGGAATTGCACGGGGGGCTGGCGAAGTATGCGATGCGCAAGAGCCTGCCCGTGGAAGATGTGATCCCGGACGCCGAATGGTCCTGGACCACCACGCAACTGGGCATCTTGACGCGTTGGTATCACCTCATCGAGTACAGCCTCGGATATACGCTGGGCTTGGATACCATCGACCAATACCAATTCGCGCTGATGCTCAAAAAGCACCAACAGATTCAAGAGTTGAAAGAGCGGATCGTCTTCCGTTTGAATCAGCTCCTGTTGCGCCCGGACTTTCACGAATTCCTGCCTCTGCCGCCCCTCGACCCGAAGGACGAGTTGTCCAAGAAAGTTCATGGTTTCCACCGCGAAGCCGCCGCCTTGGCCAAGACGGTGGGGGAATCGTCGGGGAAATGGCGATTCGGTGTGAAGGACTTCGGCAACCCAGACGCGCATGCCATCAATGGGGGTGACAGAGACACGCCGTGGCTGGTCGAACTGCGACCGCGCTGGGCAGTGTTGCCGGACAACGTCGAGGAGGAGTTGTCCAAACATCGCCATGATCTCAGCCAGTCCAGGATTCGCGAGGAGCAGTCGCTGTACCCCGAAGGCACCTACCCCCGCGCTGGATTGGAGTCGCCAAACCAAAGGAGTGCCGCGACCGGGGAACAGGACCGTATCGAGCGGACTTTGCCCCCGCCGCTGCCGCCGGCTGTCCGTAGCCGGATTGCCGCCGCGCAGACAGATTCCGTGTATATCGCGAAGCCCTGGCGGCAGGTTCGAGGACTCGACTCGCTCGGGGAGTTTGCCGAAGACTTTCGGAGGGAGCTTAGTCCGAATCCGGTCGAAGATCCGACCGGGGAGGTGGGCACATCGCTCGCCACCAGCAAGGAACTCGATCAAAAAGACACCAAGTTTCAGATGAAGTGGCTGCCGCTGCTGCCGCAGTTCTGGCAGGAATTGCCGTGGCAGAACGGCACCTCGACCACGCTGCGCGATGTCGATCGAGATTTGCAGGTCGCACTGACGACCGACGCGGACAAGATGCGTCGCGTGCTCGCGGCGAATCGGAAACTGCTGGAGGCCTACTTCCCCGATACGATCAAGCCCCGCACCGAAAAGTACTCGTACATGCTCCTTGAACGCGATCAGATCGTGCGCTGGTCGTGGTTCTGCTGGTCGCTGGGCTGCTTTCTGGTGCTGGGACTGGTGCTCGACCTGAACGCCACGTCGTGGCACGGGTACTATGCCGAACGCATCGCCAGCGCCTGGATCCAGCCGGCTGCGGGTCTCGATCGGCAGATACCGCTCGGTCAGCTTCGCACGGTCGAAGAGGGGCTGCCTTATCATCTGATCAGCGGGTCGCTGAATTCCTTTGGTCACTCGATTGACGACGCCGACCCCGAGTCGCTCAATCCGCGCAAACCACCGGTGGGCACCGCCGTGCCGACGGACTTGTTTCTGCTCTCGCAACTGTTCGCCGGCTCGAAGTCGACGGGCTACCGTGCCATTCGCGAGCTGCAGGACGACAACTACAACCTCGCCAGCGCGGTGGCCGTTTCTGGCGGAGCCGTCAATCCGCTGCACGCCCAGAACCCGCTCCAAAAGGCGTTGCTGCTGCTGGCCAATGTGCGACTGGGGCAGTGGATTCAGAACCCCGGCTACGGGCGTCGACGGTGGAAAGTCCTGGAAAAGATCCTCGACAACTGGCCAATCACGCCCTTTCGGTTCTTCGCCACGCTTGCCTGGCCGCTGGACCGTTGGAAGTATTGCTTCGTGACGGATGGCGGCCTGACGGAAAACCTGGGGATCAAGCAGCTCCTGCTCCGGCGCTGCAAGTTGATTCTGGCGGTCGACGCCGGACAGGACGAGAAGTTTCAGTTCCACGATCTTTCCAAACTCCTGCGCTGGATGCAGGTCGACCAGGGGATTCGAGTGACGTGGCAATCGGCCACCGACGAAGTCAAGATACGGGCGAAAGAGTTGAAGTTAAGTCCCGATAATTTGAGCCCCGTCATGTGTACGGCGAGAGACGAGAAGTCGGCCGCGGCGCGTGACAAGCCCGCCGGCCGGCCGCTGAATCCGGATGCGGCACAGCATCATCTGCTGGCGCGGATTGAGTATCCCGGTTACGCAGACGCCCCCGCTGCCGAACGCGAGAAGTTCGTCGGCTACCTCGTCTACATGAAGTCCACGCTGTGCCAAAACGATCCCGAGGAATTGGTGAGCCATCAGCAGGCCCATCCGCAGTTCCCGCACGACCCGACAAGCGACTTCGCGTTCGATCGCGACCAGTTCGAGTCGTACCGCCGTCTCGGCGAGCATACGGTGGATTCAACTCTGAAGGGGATTCTCGGAAGCACCATTGATCCAATCGCGACCGCCTTCCTTGCGGCCGTTCGACAAGCCAGTGGGCTGTCATGTGAAGCGGAGGCTGTCGCCAGCGGCACACCCGGACAAGTAACAGACTCGATCGCGCCCGTTCCACCCACGACGCCCGCTGTGTCCGCGGCAGAGACGATGCCCGCGGCGCAGGCCCCAATTGCTGCGGCTAAGGCATCCGAGCCGGTTCAGAATCCGTCCACGATGGCTGCTGCCGGAAGCGCGGCGTCACCGTCCTCCGGCGCATCGAACTCCGTTCCTGATCCGGATCAATACCTGAAAGACGCGCTCAAGCACGGCGATCTGATGAGCCGCAAAAAGGCCGTACTTAGTTTGAAAGGATTTCCCGAGCATCAGCGCCAACTCATCAAAGATCTCGTCAAGCAACTCGGCGATGCAAGCGGTGCTGAGGTGGAGGAAGTCCACAGCCTGTTGATCGACCTTCACGACAAACCCTTGCTGTGGTTGTGCGATAGCTTCGAACTTCAACGCGTGGACTGTCAGGTCCGCAGTGTGCGGGTGATCGGGGACATCCTGCTCGATCACTGTGATCTTCCCACCCTTCGCGAGTTGTGTCGCTGGTTGAAAAAAGACGACGTACGAGAACGAGTGAAGCATGAGATCCGGCACGCACTGCGACGAATTCCGCTCGACGGATATTCCGCCGACGAGATGTTGACGGAAGTAGTCTCGCTGGCGCTTCACTCGAATTAACCGGTGTCGCTCCATCGCGGTTCCCACCCATTGCTCACGCTGCAAGCAAACGATGGACCGATCACCCCGGCGACGACATCAGCCGGTTCGGCCTCGATCCGGTAGGATATCTAAAGCGGCGCAGCGTTGGTCGCACAGGACGGAACTTGCGCCGCATGGGCCAGCGACAGGGCGCGGGTGATGAACAACTTTCCCCGAGAATGGCTGCTTGGGGCCGGGGTGGTGGCCGTGGTCGGGGTGTGCTGATCGCGGTGTGGATCGCTCGCGGAGTTCGGCAGGGTCCGATCCCCATCGCGAAACCGCGCGGGCAACCGAGAACCATCGAGACGCCACCGACACGCGACGCGCAGGAGCCCCGTCACTTTCGGCAGCGGCGGGATCGCATGGTGCGTGAGCAGACTGCCGAACGGGGGATCACGAACGACCGCGTGTTGCGCGCCTTGGAACGAGTGCCGCGCCACAAATTCGTCCCCGTGTCGTAGCGGGACGCGGCCCATGACGACCGGCCGTTGCCGATTGGCGGGGAGCAAACCATCTCCCAACCGTACGTCGTGGCACAGATGACGGAAGCGATCAAACCACAGCCCGATCAGCGGGTGCTTGAGATCGGCACCGGGAGCGGCTACCAGGCCGCCATCCTGGGGGAACTCGTCCGCGACGTGTAGACGACCGAGTTGATTCCCACGCTGGCCGAGCGGGCTCGCGCCACGTTGGAACGGCTCGGTTACCGCAACGTCCACGTCCGCAGCGGGGCGGTCATCACGCTGACCATGATCGACGGTGTTGAATCACTGGCGACGGCGTTCGCGATTGACCGCATCGACCCCTTCCGCCGCAAGTCGGAACCGAATCGCGTTCTGCTGGCGATGGCGGTGTGTAACATCGCCTCCAGCATGGTCGGCGGCCTGACGATCATCCCCGGCGGCGTGAAGAGCAAGTGCAACGTTGCCTCGGGCGGCCGGACTCTATGGGCTAACTTCACCAATGCCATCTGCCTGATCGGCTATCTGATGGTCGGCCAGCAGTGGATCAACATGATCCCCAAGGGAGTGCTGGCGGCGGTCTTGATCTTCACCGGTTGGAAGATGTGCGAACCGCTGGTCTGGCGGCACACGGCCAAGATCGGCAAGGAACAGTTGGCGCTGTTCACCTTCACGGTGCTGGTCACGCTGTTGACCGACCTGCTGATCGGGATCATGGCGGGTGTCGTCGCGAAGTACTTCCTGAACCTGCTGATTTGCAGCCGATCGATCGCCGCGTCGCAGGATGAGTCGGCTTCGTTCGGACGCCACATGCTCGACTTCTTCCGCAACCCGGTGACTCGCAAGACGCTCACCAACGGCGAATGGCATCTGCACCTCGACCGGCCGCTGGTCTGCTTCAACTCCATGAAGCTGGAAGCGGAACTCTTGAAACTGCCGAGCGAGGCGACGTCGGTGCATCTGCACCTCGAATCGGGAGTCGCCCTGATCGACCACAGTTCGTGCGAGGCCCTGCATTACATGGTCGAGTCGTCCGCACACAGTGGCGTTCCGATCACGGTCATTGGCATGGAGCGGATGCTGCGGCTGTCGAAGCATGCCAGCTCGGTCCACATCGCCGATCCTGTCCCTGTCGCGGTCCCCCAAGCCGTTTGATGTCGAAAGAACCCCGCCGGGCCGGTGCCGTACACCGGCTCGCGCACACCTCGTCCCAAGTATGTTGTCGTTCTCGTCCGCACCCACTTGTTTTGGAAAGCAATCATGCCTGAAGCTTCGAATCCCGCCTTGTCGATGACCCATGAAACTGCCGGCCAAGTTGGCTACGCCGAGATGCCCCTCGCGCTCACGTTCGCGTTCTCCGCCCAGCGCCGGAAAGCCGGAATCGCGCAGGGACTTGGCGGAGCCGCGTTGCTGACAGTCGGCGCGTTCCTGCTGACCCAGATCACCGCCACGCCGGGACTCTCCATGCAGTTGGCCATCCTGG
Source organism: Schlesneria sp. (assembly GCA_043732205.1). Taxonomy (GTDB): domain Bacteria; phylum Planctomycetota; class Planctomycetia; order Planctomycetales; family Planctomycetaceae; genus Schlesneria. Next base: position 11,913 of record JAYTIB010000162.1, read on the forward strand.
GATCAGTGGGCATAGTCGGCGGTCTCGGTCTTCTGGTGAGATCCCTGGGCGACCTGTACGGCCGCCTGGTCATCGACGAATCCGGCATCGCCATTCGCCCCAGCATCACGGGCTACTCGATCCGGTGGAACGAACTCGACCGCTGGGAAGTCAAATTCGATTCCGCACAATATCCCGAAGCCAACAGCGTTTTGTTTTGGACTCCGGACGCACCCTGCGCCCTGTTCATCCCCAACAACTCGCTGACCCACCAGAATCGCGTGGATCTCCGCCAGATCCTGCAGACCTACGCCGCCGACAAAGAAGCCAGCGGCGGCCGGTTGACTCGAAACTGACCGCCCTCCAATCTCTCTGCATCATGTAGGATCCTTCCGTACGACGGACGTCCGTGGTCTTCGAGAGTAGTAGAAAAGCAGCCTGCGGCCCGCACACCCGGTGTGCGGGCCGCAGGCATTTGCATCGCTGTGTTTGGCAAGACTTGTGAGTGGGTGCCCTATTGGTTGGTTTATCCCGGAGCTAACAGCGACGGCGGGCGGGTGCCTACGCCGCTAATCTGTCAGCGTCGGTGGTCCACTGCCGTCGCCGTTGGCTCCGCGTTAATCGACAACGCTCCGAAGTCCATCTGGCACCGCGGATCGAGAGTATTCGCCCAAAGAATGCGCTGAGGCCGGGCCGCTTGGTCCATACTCATTGGTGGTGGTCAACATCGGAGACACTTCGGCCGTCATCAATGGACGGCGAATGGTAAGACTTGAGTGCCCATCCTCCAACCCGGTTCAACTTCTCCGGCCGTGTGCTTCTGCGACCGGCTTCCTCTGGCGGGTCGGGCGGGCTACGTTGATGCGGCTCCGTTTTCGACCGTAGTCCGGTCGCTCCGCCGACCGGACGTCCCGCCGGCGGAGCGGCGGGACTACGGTAGTCGATCATGACTTTGAAAAGGGCGATCCCCATGTTTTGTGCGAGGTGCCGTATGCGACTGAGGCTGTGGACGAGGCTGTGGTGGGTGCCGGTCGTGGGGTGTCTGGCGGTAGCGGTCCAGGCGGCCGAGGAGCCGATCTTGCAACTCGAAACCGGCGGCCACACGGCGATTTGCAAATGGGTCGGATTCACGCCGGACGGGACGCGGCTGGTCAGCGCCGGGGACGACAAGGTCGTGCGTGTGTGGGACGTGACCGACCCGACGCAGCCCCGGTTGGAACGCTCGCTCCGCTTCCAGATCGGACCCGGCAGCGAAGGCAAGATCTACGCCGCCGCGATCTCGCCCCAGACGGGAGCCGACGGACGGCGGGTGTTGGCGGTGGGAGGAATGTTCCACTCGTCCGACCCGCTTATTGGTAGTCGTATTCGCCTCGTCGATCTGGAGACGGGCGAAGTGCTCGGAATGCTGCGGGGGCACACGGATGTGATTCATTCCCTCGCCTTTTCTGCCGATGGCCGGCTGCTGACATCGGGTAGCGCAGACGCGACCGTGCGGGTTTGGGATGTCGGAAGCGCAAAGTGGAAAATTGGAAAAACAAACGACGTGCCGAGCGCTGTGTTGAAGGGACATACGGCGGCCACCTCTGGGTTGACGTTCGCCGAACGTAGCCCTCTCGCTCCGCGCGAGGTCGGCCAGCCTCTCGCGGAGCGAGAGGGCTACCGTCTGGCGTCGGCCAGCGATGACCAGACGCTGCGGCTGTGGGAGCGGAACGCGAAAGGGGAGTGGACGACGAGTGCCACGCTGAAGGGGCACACGGACTACGTGATGCGCGTCGTCTGCTCCCCCGACGGTCGCACTCTCGCCTCGTCCAGTTACGACCGCAGCGTCCGGCTCTGGGATGCCCGCACCGGCCAGTTCCAGCGGCAATTCGGCGAAATCAGCCGCGACGCGGGCATGAACGCCGAAATCGCCTTCACCCCGGATGGCCGACACTTGGTGACCGCAGTGGATCGAGACAGGGGCGGCAGCCGTGTTTGGCGCGTGACGGACGGGAAGGAAGTCGCCCGATTCGACGGGCATGACAATACGGTCTCCAGTGTCGCCGTCCAAGGTAGCCCTCCCGCTCGGAGAGAGGCAGCGCGAAGCAGAACCAGTTCTCCTTCGACCACGGGCGTGAATCGGAGCAATGAGCGCCCGACAACGTCCGTGTCTCGTCTCGCGGAGCGAGACGGCTACCTTGTCGCCAGCACGGGCGGGGACAACAACGATATCTTCCTCTGGGACGCCGCCAACGGACGCGAGATAAGCCACATCGTCGGCACCGGCCGATCCGTGTGGGCCGTTGCGTTCAGTGCGAACGGACGACAGATCGCGTTCGGAAACACTAACGAAGATGATTTGCTCATCGAGACAAAGCCCCTTGTGCGCACTTTCAACCTTTCCACACTCGAACCCGAGCCGCAGCAACCGAACTTCTCTGCGACCGGTTTCGCACGTGGGACGCTCTCACCCACGCCGGGCTGTCCGCCGCCCAGACCGCTATCAACCGCCTTGCCATCCGCCGCAGTGATCGCGAGATCGCCGCCGTCGAACGCGAGCAGCCGTATGACGAAATCCGTTGCTACACCTTCGTCCCCCGCAGTGGCAGTGCTGGGCAGATCGCGGTCGGCTCGGTATACGGTCTCACGCTGCACGATACCGCCACCAGCAAGGAGCTTCGTGAGTTCATCGGCCACACGAGTGAGATTTCGGCCGTGGCCGTCAGCCCCGATGGCCGACTACTGGTCTCTGGCTCGCACGATCAGACATTTCGGCTGTGGAACATTCAGACGGGCGAGTTGCTGCTGACTGTGTTTGTCGGTTCGGACAACGAGTGGGTGGTGTGGACGCCGCAGGGGTATCACAAGGCGAGTCCCAACGGGCAGCGGCTGATTGGCTGGCACGTCAACAAGGGGGAAGACCAAGCGGCCGAGTTTTTCACCGCCGCGCAGTTTGGCAAGTCGCTCTATCGGCCCGACATCCTGGCGCATGTGCTGGAGACCGGCAGCGTGGCCGAGGCGGTGAAGCTCGCCGATCAGGAGCGGGGGAAACAGACCCTCGTCAAGAAGGTCGAAGATGCGCTGCCGCCGACCGTGCGGTTGATCTCGCCCGTGTCGGGCAGTCCGCCGCTGGATCGCTCGACGCTGACCGTAACCGCCACGGCGGGCAGTCGCGGGGTGCATCCAGTCACGATGCTGAAATTGCTCGTCGATGGTCGGCCCTATGACGGGCTGAAGGGGGAGCGCAAGTTCGACTCGCCCAAGCTGGGCGAGGTGCAGGGGACGTGGACCGTCGAGCTGTCGGTCGGGAAACATCGTCTGCAAGTCCTGGCCGACAGCGCGGTCAGTCAGGGGAAGTCGGACGATGTTACCGTCAGCTACATCGGCGGCGGAGCGGAACCGGTGCTGCTGCCGAAGCTGTACGTCGTGGCCATCGGCATCTCCGAGTATCCCGGCACGCTGAAGCTGAACTACGCCGCCAAAGATGCCGAGGTCTTCGTCCGGACGATCGGCGCGGGGGGCAAGCCCCTCTTCCGTCAGATCGAAACGAAGTTGCTCACCGACAAACAGGCCACGCGGGCCGAGGTGCTCAAGAGCCTGACGTGGCTGCGGCAGCAGATGACTCAAAACGACTTCGGCATCTTCTTCTTCGCGGGACACGGCGAGAAGGACTCGGACGGCGCGCTGTACTTCCTGCCCGTGGACGCCGACACCACCGACCTGCTGTCGAGCGCCGTCCCCAGCGAACAGATCAAACGCT
>JAYTIB010000163.1:0-15624 GCA_043732205.1 Schlesneria sp.
GTTCGAGAAATTATTGTCGTGGATCGCTCCGCGATCCAACGTTCTGATCGCGGAGCGATCAGCGACAATGCGACAGTTAATTCTCGAACGGTCCTTACCCACCTACAAGCACGATGCGCAAGCGAGTGTGCCCGGAAACTCACTCACTCGCTCACTCGCTCACTCGCTCACTCACTCACTCACTCACTCACTCACTCACTCACTCACTCACTCACTCACTCACTCACTCACTTGCGCTGCGTGCTTGTATGCCGATTCCTGCCGTTCGCCTACCGGGGCTTTGCCGTGACCAATGTTTGCAAACGCTGCCGAATGGAATCATTCAGATAACGATCGACGTGCCCCTGTTGATGAGAGATGTCGTCCTGTGTAATGGCCGACAGAGCCGTGATGACCGCCTTCGCCCGCTCGCCCGCCGATTCCAGTGCGAATGCCAACTCGGCCCGAATCACGGCGTTTGTCGGATACAGATCCAGCGCCCGGCGCAGCCACTCCACGGCCTGACGAGCGTCCTCCCGTTCGCGCGTCCGCTGCCATTTCTGATGCCAGACTGTTCCCAGATTTCGCGGAGCCCAGAAATTGACCGGATCGCGGCTGCGGGCTGCAAGCAGTTGCTCTACGGCCATCTGAAACGATTCGTTGGACTGAAATCCTGTGGCGGCTGACCACTCGAATTGATGTCGCCACGGCTCGGCGGACCACGGATCTGCCAGTGCCGCCTGACGAAAGCAGGTCATCGCCATCGCACGACCATTCGGCCCGGTCGACCATCCCGCTGCGAGACCTTGTCGCAGCAGCCCGCGGCATTTCCAGACGGGCAGCAGAGACGTTGCGGTCAACCCGACCAACACCGCCGCACACACGACGCCGATCACAACGGAGCCAATCGGTCGCGCGGATGGAACTGTCGGAATGGGATCTCGCGGCGGTGGAAGACTCATCGCCACCAGCGCGACGAGGATCTGTGAAACCCCCGGCATGCCGATCCCACCCGCTCCCAACAGGTGGACAGTGAGAGTGACACACGCCGCCAGCGCGGCGGGGGATTTACGGAGACGATCACCGGGATCTGTGGTCGCCGGACGCCGATTCATCACCCAGGCCACGAGGAACCAGATAACCGCCAGCACCAACAGGCGGTCCTCCCACTCTCCCCAAAAAGCGAGCGATCCCGCGAACGCCAGCACGGCCCCGCCTCCGGCCGCCCAATACACCGGCGAATCGGGCTTGCTCGCGCGGAGATCCGGCGTGGTGGTGGGCGGCGCATGATCAATGGCACTCACTTTAGCCAAGTAACCCGAAGCGTCAGCGAGGGAATTGCGGGGAATGACCGCTGTCGCCCGCCCTCGCTCACGCGTCGGGTTACTAAAGTGAGTGCCATTGGGCGCATGATCCTTGGACTCGGCACAGAGCCACCGCCAGCCAAATACAAACGCCAGTCCGAGGAACAGCGTCAGGCCGACCAACGAGAGGATTCCCCCGGTCGCCGCCACTTCGAAGAACAGGTTGTGGGGATCGACAATTTCCTCGCTCGCTTCCGGCAGCTTGTACTTCAAATAGTGCTGACGAAAGTTTCCCGGTCCCACCCCCAACCACAAGTGATCGGCGACCAGCCGACTCGTCGCCTGCCAGTATTGGATGCGGTAGGCGAGTGACTTGGGTGCCTCGGACAACACCTGCCGGTCGAGCCCCCCCAGAGAGACAACCAGTGTGGTTACCGCGAGGATCGCGGCGAACGAGAGTCCCACCGGTAACAAGAACCGGCGAGAGTCCACCGCACTGCGAAGCCGCGCACCCGCCATCACACGCGCCGCCGGAGCCACTCGCAGCGCCGCCAGAACGAGCAGCCCGCACGCGCTGCCGATCCAGGCTGTGCGACTCTTGGTGAGTAACAGGCACCACCCCATCACCCCCGCAGCCACCATCAACGGAACCAGCGATCTCCAACCGGCCCCGCGCTGACGTGCGGCGAGAACCTCACCCAGCGTCAACAACAGGCAGACCGCCAGACAGCCGCCGAAGGTGTTGGCCAGCGCGAACAGTCCCATCGGTTCACGACTATCGCGCAGACGTTTCTCAAACAGGACCAGCGCCGGACCCTCCGTGGGGATCCCCGCCTGTGCCAGCTTCTGTGCGATGGCCGCCGCTTCCGAACCACTCGCCGACCGCAACCTGTCGAACAACGGACTGTACTCGGCGACAAGTTGCGGGTGTGAGACATGGTGCTGGTACAGGCCATAGCCAGCCAGGACAGTCCCGGTCACGATCATCGCCCGCAGGAGGGAACTCCGCTGCGACCACTCGACGATACCGTGGCGGAAGACGAGCCAGACCATTCCGATCGCGATCCATTCCCATCCCAAATTCGCGGCCGCCCGTTTGTCACCGGTGGTCAGCACGACGATCAACGCCGAGACCACCTGGCCGCCGATCCACATGGCAACAGCGAGGTCGAGCCCGTCAAAACGAAACCGAGGAAATGCGCCGCGCCAGACTCCGGCCATCCACACGAGTCCACACAGCATCCACAGTCCCGCGATCCAGAGCGTGTCACCCTGCGCCGCCGATTCCGCGGGCAGGAAGAATCGTGAGAAAAAGATCGCGGCGACCATTCCCGACCAGACTTGTTGCCATCGATGCCGGACGTCTGCGGGCGCGTCGCCAACCGATGGTTTCAATCCCTGCCCTGTGGTCCGGGTGGTAAGAGGAGTGGCGGATCTGGACATCGAGCGACTCGCAAAACGAAGAAGAAACGTTCGCCCGTTAGCCCGGATTATTCATGGCTTGAACCACGAAATACACGAAATACACGAAAGGCAGAAAGTTGCGTCGAGCGTCATCAGAAACACCGTGTCATCTCGTCAACTGTTTCGTTTGTGACCCAACTTGCCTGATGGCATTTCTTTCGTGTGTTTCGTGTATTTCGTGGTGAATAATTCGGGCTAGCCCGCGTCCCGCGGTGCCGCTTCCAGAATCGCAATCAGCAGCAGCACACAGCCGACACACGCGACGATCACCATTCCCGCCGCCCAGGTTGAAACCGCGTACAACGTCAGACCGAGCAGCCCGGTTGTCAGCGTCGTCAGATGCACGGTCAGCACCGCTTGAACCTTCGTCAGTCCCAGCGCCACCAGCCGGTGCGAAAAGTGGCGTTTGTCCGCCTGAAAGGGACTGCGCCCTTCGCAGATGCGGATCAGGATCACCGAACAGATGTCATACAGCGGGACAGCCATCACGCACAACGGAGCCAGCGCGACATGGGCGTTCGCGTCGGCGGGGGAATAAAACGTCCCCAGGATGGTCATGCAGGCGATGCTGAAGCCGAGAAAATAGCTTCCCGCATCCCCCATGAAGATTCGCGCAGGCGACCAGTTGTGAATCAGGAATCCCACCAGCGACCCCGCCACAATCAGGAAGAATCCCCCCACGAACCAATGCGGATCGCCCGGCTTCGTCAGCATCATCACGGCGAAGATCGCACTGACAATCAGCGCGATCCCACCCGACAAGCCGTCCATGTTGTCGAGGAAGTTGAAGGAATTCACGAGCACCACGAACCACACGACCGACAGCACCGCGCCGACCCACGGGTTGCTGACAAACACGGTCGCCCTGACGCCGCTGGCCACGATGGCGATGGAGACGCCGAATTGCAGCGACAACCGCAGCTTCCACGACAGCGGCCGAAAATCGTCGACCAACCCGGTCACAGCCAGCACAGTTGCCGCGCCAATGATCGCCCATAGTTCCCGCGCGCGGGACATGGCGCCTGCCAAGTGCCTGGACAACTCCTCGGGCAACCAGCCGGGCGGACTCTGCTGCCAGGTCCAAATCAACAGTTGCGCCACAGCGAGTGGTACGACGACTCCACACCAGATGCCGACCCCGCCCCCCAACGGCGTGGGGACCAGATGCACCTTGCGAGCCGCCGGCTTGTCGATCAATCCGACCATCGGTGCCAACCGCCGCATGAGAGCGGTCGCCAGCAGCGACGTCGCAAACGCGGAGACCAGACAACCAGTAATCAACAGCCACATGGAATTGCACTGATCCCGAAGAAGGACTGATTGGGGAACCGTTCGGAAACGGATTTGAGTTGTCTGGCTGAAATCATCCCCTGGCGAAGCCAGCAGTGAAACAGGAAATCGCCCCGGCATCAAGACATCGGACTCTACGCTTGCCTCAGTCGGGATCGTTTGCGCAATGTCCAAACTTGGCCTCGGTTCCGCGTTGGCACCAACCCGGTGAGCGTGTGAAACTTTCAAGTTCAATGGCGGTCCGCCACAAGATGTGGCGTTGGCTTTAGCCGACGCGGTACGACATCTTGCGTGGGTTGAAACCCACGCCACAAAGACTCACAAGCTCGGTGTGTCCATTGATCCGAAGCGTCATCAATCGTTGAACTCCGTTCGAAGGACGTCCGCATCCGCCGCGAGACGCTTTGATTTCGCCTGTCTTCGATAGCCCTGATCTTCCGTCGCGTAAGACTCCCCGGTGGCCAATCTGCCAGCATCCGACTCAACTTCGTGCGCATTCTTGTCAATCTGACATTTCGTACGGGTGAACCCCGGCAACCTTGACGTGTCATAACTCGCTGCTACGGTTAACGCTGAGGGCTCGCATTGAGTTTGCATCGTGAACGGCACGGGGCATGCTCCCCAGATCTGGGGAATTCGGCAGGCTACTTGCTCGAAACACCGTTTGAAGTCTTCACACCACACGGGAGGGAGGCCGCCTTGACCAGCAACCGAGAGGAATCCGAGAACAAGTCATTCAATCCCCAACAGATCGTCCGACGGCTCGCCGCAGCCGAAGGCTATCTCGAATTGCAACTGCCAACTTACGCGTTGAACGAATTGAACCTCGTCGACGACGCGGGCCCGTTTGAGCCGATCGCCCAGTTGTTCCGGGGCGAGGCCCTGCAGGCCCAGCAGAAATACGCGGAGGCCATCCAGCCGCTGAACCTCGCGGCGCAGATGTTCCCGAAACCGTTCAATCAACGAGCCTTCGTCGCGCTGAGCAATTGCTATCGCCACGAGGGTCAGGATCAACTGGCCGATCAAGCCGCAGCCGCCGCGACTCCCGATGATTCCACAGAATCGACGGCCGTCCAACTGATCGTCATGCCGATTTTCCAAGTCAAGACCGACGGACTCAATCGGATCACGCCCAGTCACAATTGACGAGGCGGCATTGCGAAGCCAGGTTTTGCAATTCGTCTCACCGACCCTTCGGTTCTTTGTCGAGTTGCCTGCGTTCCAGCCTCCCGCGACCTTCCAGCGGGAGGCTGTTTTCGTTCTCCGCCCGATGCGACTTTCTCCAGTTCGTGCTGATCGCTTTGCACATTCCAATGGCCATGCTTCCGCGTCGGTCGGGACTCACTTCCTTGTGACCCACCGCCATCGCGCCTAGAATCGCCCCCTTCGCCTTTTGCCACCCCAATGGACTGCCCGCCATGTCTCGCCGGTTTGTGACTGACCTCAAGGATGGAGACATCGTCGAAGAAGTCTTCTTGGTTTCCGACAAACAACTGCGCGCCAACCGCAATGCCGCGCTTTACATGTCCGTCGATCTCCGGGACCGAACCGGCGTCATCAACGGACGGATGTGGAATGTCACCGAAGAGGCGTGTGCCCACATCCAGACCGGCGGCTTCGTCCGAGTCAAAGGCAAGGTGCAGCTCTTTCAGGGGACGCTGCAACTCATCCTGACGCACTGCGACAATGTCCCGTTGTCGAGTGTCGATCCGGCCGACTTTGAGTCGATGACCTCGCAAAAAATTGAAGAGCTGTTCGGCCAGTTGCGAACCCTGCTGCTCGGTTTTGAACATCCCAGCCTGCGGATGCTGATGGAGTGTTTCCTGCTCGACGAGTCCGTGATGCGGGCGCTCTGTGAAACCCCCGCCGGCGTGAAAGCCCACCACGCGTACCGCGGCGGATTGATCGAGCATGTGGTCACACTGCTGAAACTCGCCCGCAAGATCTGCGAAGTGTATGTGGATCTCAACGAAGAACTGCTGATGGCGGGCGTCTTCCTGCACGACTTGGGCAAGACCCGGGAATTGTCCTGCGAATCCGGATTCTCATACACTGACGAAGGCCAGTTGCTGGGTCATCTGGTCATCGGCGTCGAGATGCTGACGGACAAGATTCGCCAGACCGAGCAAATGAGCGGCGAGGTGTTTCCCGAAGAACTGACGCTGCGCTTGAAGCACATGATTCTCAGCCACCACGGACACTACGAATTCGGCAGTCCCCGGTTGCCGATGACTCCGGAAGCCGTCGCGCTGCACCTGCTGGACAACCTGGACGCCAAGTTGCACGAGTTCACCCGGGTGATTCAGGACGACACCAACAGCGCCTCGCACTGGACGTTGTATATCCCCCGGCTGGACCGCAAGATCTTCAAGGGATCGAAGTAGTTCCGGTGCCGGTGCAAGCCGCCGCGTTCCGTTGTGTCGGACAGTGACGCAGTTCTTAGAGGCTGTGCAGGATCAGATTCCGAGAGATCTGAAAGTAACCCGAAGCGTGAGCGAGGGAATTGCGGTGAATGGCGTCTCTCGCTCGCCCTCGATCACGCGTCGGGTTACTTGAACGTCGACGCCAATTCTCAGAAATAGAAAACGCACATCCCCTTATCGCCGCACGTCCTGAGAAGCGGGCTTCGTCTGGCGGAACTCGGCCGCAAACGGCTCGTCCTCTTTCAGCGAGCGCTTGAACTGGGCCAGTCGCTGACGGATGCGGTCCACCGTCAGACGGATCGGCCGCGACATCAGATGGACAATCTGCTGCGGAGTGAACTCCTCCAGTTCCTTCACCGTCTCCACCCGCAGAAACTCAAACACCTGCCGACACTGGTAGTCGTCATGGAAGAGCATGTACAGCTTCTCTTCCTGAGTGACCAGCGGCCGTCCCAATGACGTCTCTGCTTTGGCCGGTTCCGCAGCCGCGGAATTGGGGGCGGGAGAGACCGCCGTCTTCTTGGCAACAGTGCGCGGCAGTGTCTTTGCAGTGCCCTTCGGCGAGTGAACCGTTTTCTTCACGGCGACCTTCGCCGACACCACCATTTTCTTGACAACCTTTTTTGCCGACTTGGCAGCAGTCTTTTTCTTGGGCATGTGATTCCCACGTGATTCTGGAGCCCCACGTCTCTCGGTCTACTCAACGGACCCCGCCGATTCGTCCGCCAATATAACCCGGCTCATCGAGGCTTGGAAGCACCTGCAAACCCACCGAAACTGCTCTCTTACCGGTCGCGCACGACTCAATCCGTGGGCTCCGCTTCGCCGGGATGTCAGTGCGAAAGTCTACTCTCAAAGACAATGCGATTCACAATAAGTCATTCCAAGGGGTTTTGTGTTGCAACGACATGGCCGGTCGATCAGGATAGCCGCCGCCAGCTTGAGCAATTCTTACCCCGGCGGTCTGATGTACACTATCGGTCGCATTTTCAAATCGCGACCAAGTTTCTCTCAAGGTGAGGACGTCGTGTCATGAGCTCACTCCGTTGCCACAATTGCCAGACACCGCTGAATGTCGATGACGAGACACTGGATCCGGACATTTCCTGCCCGATGTGTGGCAGTCGAGACCCGCTGGGCGAACCCGCCATCACGTCACTCCAAGCGGTTCACTCGAAAATTGGCCGCTTTCTGTTGCTCGAAGAAGTCGGCCGCGGTCAGTTCGGAACGGTCTGGCGGGCGCGTGACACCCGGTTGGAGCGAATCGTCGCGCTCAAGATTCCACGGCGGGATGACCTCACCGCGCACACGCGAAACATGTTCCTGCGTGAAGCCAATGCCCTCGCCCTGCTGAACAATCCCAACATAGTCCGGGTCTATGAAGTCTCGGAGGTCGAGGGACAGATCTACATCGTCAGCGAATTCATCAACGGCGATGACCTGAAACTCTGCCTGGCGGGTGACGGCTTTTCCACAGTCACCGAAGTCGTGCGGTTCATGATCACGGCCGTCGAGGCGGTGCAGTATGCGCATCAGAAGGGGATCATTCATCGCGACCTGAAGCCCGGCAACATTCTGGTGGACAGCATCCAGCAACCGCACATCACCGATTTCGGACTGGCAAAGATCGAGTCGCACGACACCACGATGACCGTGAACGGCGACCAACCGGTGGGAACGCTGTCGTACATGTCGCCCGAACAGGCGTCGGGTGTTGTTCACGAATTGGACTGCCGTTCGGATGTGTTCTCGTTGGGGGTGATCCTGTACGAGATGCTGACTCGGAAGCGACCGTTCCCCGGAGTTGCGGCCGACATTCTGGAGAAGATTCAGAACGCCGAACCGATCCCGTTCCGGCAAGCCAAACCCGGTCTGCCACGCGACCTGGAGACGATCTGCCTGAAAGCCCTCACAAAGGATCCCAATCGGCGCTACCAGTCCGCCCAAGAGATGGCGGATGATCTGCGACGATTCGCGTCCGGCGTGCCAACCAAAGCGCGCCCAATGACTCGGACGGAAACCGCCACGCGCTGGCTGGGCAAGAACCGCAAGTTCGCCTCGGCCTGCACAGTGGCTCTGGTCAGTCTCGTCGTCGCCGCCCTGACCTTTTTTCAGTCACCGAATCCGAACATTCCCGTGCAGTTGACGACGGATCCCCCCGGCGCACGGCTGTCGTTCTTCCCCTTGGATCCCGTGACGGCAGAGCCCCTGGATGACAAGGTCATTCGCGCCGGCACGACACCAGTCTCGCTACGCCTGCCACCGGCAGACTATCTGGTCGTAGCCAAACTCGACGACGGCCGGTTCCACGAAGTCCATCGTCGCGTGCCGCAGGATCCGCGCCGACTTCCCGAAAGGTTTCCGCATCGCGATTGGAAATTGGACAAGCGGGGTGTCGTGCAGTTGCCGAAAATCGCAATTCCCGCGTTGGATGTGAACAAGGGCATGGCGACTTTTTCGGGTAGCGACAACTTTGGCATCGGCCAGCCCGATGAGAATAGCCGTCCTAATGTGACGCGTCGCATCGCACCATTTGACCTCGACACGCACGAGGTGACAGTCGACGAATTCCGCAAAGCATTTGGTGGCGACTTGCCGGCGAATCTCGGTCCAATATCACCGGACTCGGGTGAGTTTCCAATGACTGGCACCCTCTACGACTATGCGATGTGGTATGCGGAACGCACTGGCAAGCGACTGCCGACGGAGTTTGAATATGAGTTTGCGGCGACGAACGGCGGAACCACGAAATATCCGTGGGGAGATAATGACCAATCGATCCCATCCACACTATCGCCGGTGGGCAATTTGAAATTCGACCGCACTACGACAAATCCGCAGGTTTATGGGCTGTTATCCAATGGAGCGGAATTCACGGCTACTCGTCACATATCGGAATTCCAAAGTGGGTTGAACAGTTCAGAACGACTTGGGGGGCGAGCACTCTCGCTGTCTATTGCGAACCCATCCACGACTTTGGTGCCGTTGCCCGAGCAAATTACAGTACGCGGAAGTACCGCCGAACCCGGGTCCGAAAGGAGTGCCAATCACATTGCGTCCGAACTACGAACAGCACTACCCCGGTTGGAGGTCGTTTACGGTGTGTGTTTTCGTTGCGCTCGAAGCAAGGCACCGCGGTGATGATCCCGTGGTTTCGGGCAACACAGACGCCACTCGCATTCGGGCTCGGACGAGTATTGACGACTGAAGACTCGTCAACAGATTTGCGTGATTGCGCCCCATCGGCAGGTCGAAACCGCGAAGGTGAAAAAAGAAAAGCGGTGACAAGTCACCGCTTTCCCGACACATCGACTCTTGAATTCGTTGAGCCTCCGAGTGACTGCGAATGCGAAACTGAGTGGGTGATGAACTCCCCCGATTTCACTCTCCCGTCTCATTCAGCCAACGGCGTGGCGGTCACAACTTGGTACTTGGTACTGCCAACCGTGATCTCCGCAACGTTGGTGTCCAGGATCTTCACTTGGCTTGTCACATCGCGAACTTTTTGGGTGGCCGGAGGAACGGTGGTTTCGTGCCCAATCGCGAAGTCCGAGACAGTGGCAGTCTTGCCGCCGCCAAGTTCCTGCGCTTCGACGCGGAACACCTGCAGCTTGGCGAAATGGAGCGTATTCCCCTTGGTGAAACTGACGAGCATGTTCGCGTCCGCCAATTCCTTCGTTTCAAACTCGAACGTACGGCCCTTGATCTTGCCCTGCCCCGATTTCAGAACCAGTTTCTCGTCCCACTTCTGCAGTCCGTTGAGCTTTGTACCGGGCTTGAAAAGTTGGCCGGGGCTGATCGATGCAAAGGGTATGGACAGACACTGGCTTGAGGGACAAGCCCCACATGGATCGGCGTTGTTCGTCGAGAAGTTTCCCATCAGCATGACAGGGCGACCGGTGGTGCAGTCGGGGTAAAAATGAACTGCGTAGTAACAGTGGGATCCTCCCCAGCCACCCATGTCGAAGAACGCACAGGTGCAGTCGATTCCCCCGTCGACGGCAGTTTGAAGCTGCGGGCAACGCACGCTGGCCGCGGCACTCGGCTGATGCGTGACTCCCACGCAGCATCGCCTTGTGGCGGGTCGGCAACGGCGAGCCGCTTCGGCATCTCCACAAAACCCTGCGACGATCGCAGACAACGCAATAGTCGAAACCAACAACAAACTCTTCATCGAACCATCCTCCATGCAGGTTACTCAATCCGCCCCGGAATCAACTTAGAACCGGGCGAGTCCAAGGCGGAATCATACACGCTGACAATGAAGGCATCCACTCATTCTTGACATTCCTTGACAATTCGGCACACAGCACTGACGCACCACCCCCGCCAATGCGCACGTTTCTACCTGCGTCCGATTGACGACTGCGGTGATTCATTGCCAATTCCCCGTGGAAAAGCGAAACCACATCGCAGTTTTTTTGCGACGTCACAGGTGCCGATACAGCGCGGTACTGACGCAGCCGTGGTTGGCTTGGGCGACAGTGGCGGCGAAGTCGGCGAGGTATCCGCGGATGTACTCACGCGGCTTCGGCTGCCAGAGACTCCGTCGGCGGGACAGTTCTTCCTCAGGGACGTGGAGCGTCACCGCGCCCGTGGGCAGGTCGAAACTGATCGCATCGCCATCGTGAACGAACGCGATCGGGCCGCCGACCGCCGCCTCCGGAGCACAGTGGACACCAATCGCTCCGTGTGAAATCCCCGAGATCCGCGTATCCGAAATCAGCGCGACTTTGCCGTTCAACTCCGGAACCGACAGCGCTGACGCCGCCAACACCACCTCCGGCATCCCCAGGGCCACGGGGCCGAGGTGACGCAGCACGATGACACTGCCGGGTGCAATGCGCCGCTGTTCCACCGCCTCGGACACGTCGCGTCCGCTGTCGAAGCAAATCGCGGGGCCGCGGAACCGGGGTTCGGCAAGGCTGGAGACCTTGAACACCATTCCATCCGGAGCCAGGTTTCCGAAACAGACCTGCATGTCCGCGAACGGTTTGAAGGGGGCGTTTGCCTCTGCGATCAGATCCTGGCCGGGCGGCGGAGCAGGAGCCTCTGCGACATTGTCTGCGATCGACCGGCCGGTGACTGTCAGGCAGGTGCCGTCGATCAGCCCCGCTTGGATCAGATGCTTGAGCAGCACCGATGTCCCGCCGAGTTTGTGCAGGTCGACCATCGTCTTCGTCCCGCTGGGGGCGAAGTTGCACATCACCGGCGTCCGCCGGAAGATCGCCTGAAAATCCTTCAAGCTGAAATCCACCTGGGCCTCGCGTGCCAATGCCAGCAGATGGATCACTCCATTCGTGGAACCGCCGATGGCGGCAATCATGGTCGCGGCGTTCACAAACGCGCGCTGCGTCAGGATGTCGCGCGGGCGGATCTGTTGCTGCAACAGGTTCCGCACCAGCTTCCCCGCAGCCAGACAATCTTCTTTCTTTGCGGGATCGATTGCGGGGATCGAGCTGCTTTGCGGGGGCATCAGGCCGATCGCCTCCATGCACAGTCCCCACGTATTGAATGACGCCGCAATACCGCAGCCGCCGGGGCCGGGACAGGCGAGACGCCGAATCTCATCCGCCTCCGATTGCGGGATCGACCCCACCGACGCCGCGGCCTGGGAGTCGTAGACATCCAGGATCGAAATGTCCCGACCTTGATAACATCCGGGATGAATGCTGCCGCCGCTCAGGATCAGCCCCGGATAGTTCATGCGCGCCAACGCCATGGCGAAGCCGGGACCGTTCTTGTCGCAGTGGTGCAGACCGACCATCGCGTCATAGCAATGCGCGGTGACCACGCACTCGGCCGAATTGGCGATCAGGTTCCGCGACACCAAGCTGGCGCTCCCCCCTTCCATGCCCTGGGTCAGGTTGTCGCTGACGGCGGGGGTTCCAAACGCAAAGCCCAGCAATCCCGCCGCCCGGCACCCCTCGGCCACCAGTCGGCCGAGTTCATACGCATGAACGTTGCACAGGTTTCCTTCGAGCAGTGGAACGCCAATCCCGACTTGCGGCTTGTCAAAGTCAGCCTCGGTCATGCCCAAGCCATGAAAGAACGCGGTCACTCCGCGCTGCCATCCGTGCGTCAGTTGCCGGCTGTTCCAGTTCAAATCTGTCATGGTCCACGAGGTTCCCGCAGGTCGCTTGAATGGAAGCGAGCGAATGGAATTCAGAACGTGAGTCCGCGCGATGGCATCATGATCGCAACGCGTGTGACACAGCAATGGTCCCGGCCACGGTTCCCATGGCCATCACGATCAATCTGTGGGAGCCACGGCTCACGCAATCAACCAGGCGATCGGCCTGTGATCTGCGCAAGGCGACCGAAAACGCTTGCTGATTTCCAAAGGACACGGCGATACGATACCCGCGTCCGTTTCGGCTCCCCTTTACCGGGTGGTTTCTCTCCCCTTCGGAAGACCTGTCATGTCGCGATCGATTCGTCAGATGCTGGTGCTGGCCTCATTGCTGGCGTTGCTGGTGGCCATCGGTTCTCCGTTCGTTCCCCCCAACCTGCGGGGTCAGGTCAACAACAATCAAGGCAACAACCAAGGAGGGAACAACCAAGGGAACAATCAGGGCAACAACGGCAATGCGGGCGGCATCAAGATCGATGCCGCGGGGGTGGTCAGTCTGGCCATCGCCAACGACGCCTCGGGAGCCCTCGACAAGAAGCGGCGCGAAGCGGTCGCCAAGAAGACGCTGAACGCCGACCTCAACCAGCCCAGCAAGCTGCGGTACGTGTCGCTCGTCGAATTGGAGCGGACCGTGGAGCAGCATCTGTCCCAACAGAAGCCGATCCCCGACGACGTCTTTTTCCTCGCGGGACTGCAGCAGATCGAAGAAGTGTTTGTGCTGCCTGAAACCAAGGATCTGGTGATCGCGGGCCCGGCCGAAGGATTCGCCCCCGATGCCGTCGGCCGCATGATCGGAGTGACCAGCGGGCGTCCCGTGTTGCGGTTGGATGACTTCGTGGTCGCGCTGCGGACGTTGTCGCAAACGCAGCAAGTCGGCTGCTCCATCGACCCGGTTCCCGCGCGGCTGGCGGAGTTGCAGAGGTACATCAAGCAGGGAGGTCCGGCCACGGCGGATGTGGTGGAATCGCGCTTCAAGCAGATGGATGACATCCTTGGCATGCAGACTGTCCGCGTCGACGGAGTGCCTGCCGAATCACATTTCGGCGTCGCGTTCGTCGAAGCGGATTACCGGATGAAGCGGATCTCGATGGGCTTGGAAAACCCCGGCGTGAAAGGTTTGAAGAGCCACCTGTCGATGATCGGCGCGGGCCAAAACACGATGCAGCGCTGGTGGTTCGTTCCCCTCTACGACGCGATCTACCGCAGCCAGGACGGTCTCGCCTTCCGCTTCGCTGGTCAACGACTTCAACTGCTGGCCGAAGAGGAATTGTCCGATGCGCAGGGCAACCGGTTCGCCGCGGCCACCACGCGCGTTTCGACAAAAGCCTTTGCCAAGCAGTTCACGGAAAAGTTTCCCGAGCTGGCGGCCAAATCACCCATCTTTGGTGAGCTGCAGAACCTCACCGACTGGACCGTCTTCGTGGCACTGCTGCAACAGGAGAAGCTTGCGGAAAGCATCAACTGGAAGATGACGACGCTGATGGACGAGAAGCGGTTGAGCGTCCCCACATTCAACGCACCGAAGCAGGTTCCCTCCGCCGTCAATTACAAACGGGCGGGGAGCGTGATTGTTGGTCTCGTCGGAGGCGGAGTTGTCATCAGCCCCAGCCAGACGCTGAAAAAGTCCGTCACACAGGCCCCCGCCGAACAGCGCCTGGACTCGGCCCGCGAGATCGCGACCTCCACGAATCGCAGCGAGACCCATCGCTGGTGGTGGGACGCCGCGAAGTAAGGCGGCAGGCTGAAGTCCGCAGGCGGGAGATACGAGGCAGAGGTTGTTTCCCTCCTCGCGCGGAAACCCCTGCCTCCTGTCTCCTGTCCCCTCTCTTCTGTACACTCGTGCCCACTCCACCAATCTCCGAGAAAGGCACGCCATGACCGCAGCGTCTTCGTTTGTCATCAACGTCACGATGGCCACGTTTCAGAACGACGTGGTGCAGAAGTCGATGGAGACTCCCGTTGTCATCGACTTCTGGGCACCGTGGTGCAACCCCTGCAAGCAACTCGCGCCGATCCTTGAAAAGCTGGCGGCGGAGTTTGGTGGCAAGTTCATTCTCGCCAAGGTCAACACCGATGAAGAGCCGCAGATCGCGCAGGCGTTCGGTGTGCAGTCGTTGCCCACGGTGTTCGCCCTCATCCAGGGACAACCGGTCGACCAGTTTTCCGGGGTCATGAGCGAAGAGCAGATCCGTCAGTGGCTGACTCCGCTGCTCCCCTCTCCGGCCCAACAATTGGCTCAAGAAGCGATGGCGCTGGTGGAGACCGACCCCAAGGGGGCGGAAGCCAAGTTCCGCGAAGCGCTGATCCTGGCTCCCAAAGAGGACTCGCTCAAGATCTGTCTGGCCAACGTGCTGCTCAAGCAGGGGCGGTTGGAAGAATGCGGCACGGTGATTGAATCGCTGGCCGCGCGCGGGTTCCTGGAACCGGATGCCGAGCGGATCAAATCAGAACTCGACCTCAAGCTGGCCGCGGCCGAAAGCGGTGGTGTCGAAGAAGCCCGCAAGGCGGCCGATGCCGATCCGACGAATCTGATGCTCCGCATCCGCCTCGCCGACGCCCACGCCGCTGTCTCGCAGCACCGCAAGGCGCTGGAGATCTGCCTCGAAGTCGTCAAGCAGGACTTCGGCGAAGCGCGCAACGAAGCCAAGTCGACGATGGTCAAGATCTTCGACGTCCTCGGCCCCGCGTCAGAACTGACGGGCGAATTCCGCCGTCAACTGGCGACAGCGCTGTACTGAGTTTCAGGGTTGCAGGTCACGTGAGAAACTGACCGGAAGCGAACGGCAAATGGCAACGTCCAAGCCGCCGGGAATCTGCTCCGTTTGCCCTCCAAACTGCATTGGCAGAACGATGGGGGCAGAATGATGAAGACGGAGTCACGCCGTGATTCCATTCGTCAATCGTTCTGCCCACATCGTTCTGCAAGTCACGCTGGAGTATCGGAGTGGGGGTGGCGGTGGTGAGGAATTGCCGCTCGCACAAGCCACCGCGATTTCCCTCTCCGACCACTCGATCCGGACTCAGCCACTTC
>JAYTIB010000164.1:0-6084 GCA_043732205.1 Schlesneria sp.
AGTCGAAGTAGCGTGGGCTTCAGCCCACGTGTTAAGTGAAATCTCGCCGCATCGTGGGCTGAAGCCCACGCTACGGGGAGTTTTGTCGGTCACGTCTTCCTTGTCTTCCTTTCGTGTGTTTCGTGTATTTCGTGGTGAAACTCCTGGCTAACCGATCCCGATCAGATCCGTGATGTCCACCAGTCCGACGGGGCAACCGGCGGCGTCCACCACCGGCAGTTCGCTGACATGGCGTGAGCCGAGCAGTTGCAGGACTTCCTCCAGGATCGCATCCAGTCCGATCGTCAACGGGCGGATGGTCATGACTTCGGAGATCGGCCGGTCGAATTGTTCATCGCGGCGACGCTCCAGCAATCGCGCCAGATCGCTGTCGGTGAACAACCCCGACAGCCGTCCGTCCGTGTCCACCAGCATCACGGCCCCCGATCGTCGGCCGGGGCGGGACTGGGTGACGAAGACTTCGCGGATGGTCGATGCTTCGCTGGCGATCCGGACCTGGTCACCCGATCGCATGACATCTTTCACGGAGGCCAGCCGACGTCCCAGACTGCCGCCTGGATGAAAGGCCGCGAACTGTTGCGGAGTGAAGTTGCGAACCTCGCTGATCACCAGCGCCAGCGCATCGCCGATGGCGAGCATCGCGGTGGTGCTGGTGGACGGTGCCAAACCATGCAGGCCGGCTTCGACGAGTCGGCCGAGTGGAATGGTGACGTCAGCGGCGGCTCCCAGAGTACTCGCCTCGCTGGCCGTGACCGCGACGACGGGCGTTCCGCGTTCGCCGATGATCGGCAGCAGCCGGCAGATCTCTTCGGTCTCGCCGCTGTTCGAAAGCATCAACCAAACGTCGCCGGGTCCGACACATCCCAGATCGCCATGCAGGGCCTCGGTCGGATGGACGAAGTGCGCGCGCGTTCCGGTCGATGACAATGTGGCGGTGATCTTCCGCCCGATCAATCCGGCCTTCCCCACACCCGTCACCAAGGTGCTGCCACGGCACGAGGAGAGCAGCTCGACCGCCTCGCAGAACCGGGTGTCCAACCGCCGTGCCAGCGCGAGCAGTGCCTGACCCTCATGGACAATGATCTCGCGCGCTTCGCGCAACTGCGCAAGGCGTGAGGCGGGGACAATGGATTGTTCGGGGACCGCACTCATGCGCGCTTCCTTGCAAGGCGAAACGCGCCTTCCTGGCGCGGGGCGGAAGTGTATCGGGGCCTTCGGGAACGGTCAACGTGTTCCCTACTGTAGTCCCGCCGCTCCGCCGGCGGGATGTCCGGTCGGCGGAGCGACCGGACTACAGTAACGTCGGCCGCGCGAATGGCTTCGTGTGTCGCCCCTGTGATATACTCCCCGCCCACCGATGCGACGCCGCGCAGCTCCTTGGATCGACACCATGTCCGTGCTCACCATCACCGATCCCCATTCCGGCTCCACGGCACGGATTGCACCGAACTTGGGATTCAATTGCTTTGAGTTTCGGGTGATGGTCGGCGGGCGACCGGTCGATGTGCTGGATGCGCTCCCCGGCTTCGAAGACGGCGGCCAGCGAGCCAGCGGCAGTGGGATTCCCATCCTGTTTCCGTTCCCCAACCGCATCCGCGGCGGCAAGTTCTCGTGGGACGGAATCAACTACTCGCTGCCGACCACCGACAAGTTCGGCAACGCCATTCATGGACTCTGTCTGGATCGCCCGTGGCGGGTGATCGAACACCGCGACGATCTGATCACCGGCCAGTTCCAACTGAGCGTCGATGCCCCCGATCGGCTCGCTCTGTGGCCGACCGATTTTGTCATCGAAGTCGATTACGAGATCGTCCGCAATCGCCTGCGGGCCAACTTCCGGATCGGCAATCCGTCCAATCGTTCGCTCCCGTGGGGATTGGGAACTCATCCGTACTTCAAGTTGCCGCTGAGTGCCGACAGCCGGGTGGGCGATTGTCTGGTGGAAGTCCCCGCGGCACAGCGCTGGGAGTTGATCGACTGCCTGCCGACGGGAACGCTGTTGGACCTCGACGAATCGCATGATCTGCGTGACGGCGCGTATGTTTCGGCGGTGACATTGGACGACGTCTACGTCGGCGTCCACTGCGACGGACCGCAGTTCGAATGCACGGTGATCGACGAGCGGGCCGCGTTGCAGGTGACTCTGACCTGCCCGCCGATCTTCCGCGAAATCGTGGCCTTCACGCCGCCGGGCCGTGCGGCGATCTGCATTGAACCGTACACTTGTCCGACCGATGCCATCAACCTGAGTTCCCGCGGCATCGACTGCGGCTGGCGAACACTCGGACCGGGCAGCGAGTTTCACACGTGGATAGATATCACGGCCGGCCTCGTGCTGGCGTAGACGACTGCGGCAAGTCCCCTTCGGTTCGACGCCCCGCATCGTGTCACACTGTTTGTTGATCAAGCTAATACCGGTTGAAGGGAGAGGCCCTCATGTCCAAGATCCCATTCGTAACGTTGCTGTTCATTGCGGTGACTCAATTGTCCTCGCCGGCTTGGAGTGCGACGCACTGGCTGGCTCCGACCGCGGCCGCCGTCTGGATGCAGAATGAACCGGCCAAGCCGGCCGCCGATCCCAAGGCGTTTCAGCAACTGTTGGATCGGATCAACAAGCTGGAAGCGGAGGTCGAGCGGCTGAAGAACGGTGCGCCGGGTCAACCGAAGGATCCCAACGCCGGCCAGATCTTCACGCTGGTGGATGCCGCCCACATCGGCATGGTGTATCTCCCCACCGGCCAGTCGCGCTTCGTCGCGCTGCAACTGATCGTCGCGAACTCCACCGCCAAGCCGACCACTCTGGCCCAGGACCAGATCACCGCTGACATCGACGGCGAAGTCCGCAAGCTGGAAACCATTCCTCCGGAAATTGCCAACCAAGGGTTCCAGTACAAGGCGCAGGGCTACAACTTGCAAAGCATGCAGCCCGAGAAGATTCGCACGGTTCCGCCCGGCGGACAGATCTCGTTCTGGCTGGTCTTCCCCAAGGTGGCCGCCGCGAACGCGATCCCCAAGTGCAAGGTGAAGCTGACGCTGGGTGACACCAAGAAAGAGATTGACGTCAACGCGGTCCAGCGCGCCGTGCTCGGGTTGGAAACGAAACAGATCGGCCCGCGCGGCTGTCTGGCGCTGATGACCATCACCGGCACGATGACGATGTTCAACACCCAGGCCCTGGTCGACGAGATGGAGCGGGTCGTGTCGCAGAAGATCGCGCGAGTCGTCGTCCGCTGGAGCGTTGATGCCCCCCAACCCGATGCCCAGATCCAGAACTGGTTGCAGAACTCGACGTCGACCCAGGGCCAGGTTCGCAACGTCAACGAGATGTTTCCCTCGGTCCCGGCCGCGCTGCGTGAGTTTCATCTGGTGAAGTTCTCGGACAAGGACAACGCGGCAAACGGGTATCGCGTGAACAACGCGGGACCGACCCGCATTCATGCCAGTTCATCCGACGCCGTCGGTGCCGCGCTGCGGACGGCCTTCGTGGCGCTGCCGCGCGACGAACTGCTGCAGGAAATCCGCGAAGGCGACCCGCTGACCCGGTCGGCCGCACTGGCGTTCGGTGGAGCCCGACTCGACACCGAACATCTGCCGCTGATCTTTCAATGGGTCACCGACAAGGATGTCGATGTCCAGAAGGCGGCCGTGCAGACCCTCAGCCACTTCGGCGAACCCGAGGCGGTCGAGAAGCTGGTCTTCCACGTCAAACGCAACGCCGAGCCGCTGTCGAGCACGGCGATTGAAAGCCTGGCGGGATCGCGCTTCGGAACGGCGCACGAGGCGCTGCTCGAACTGCTGAAGAACGAGCCCCCCGAGTCGAAGAAGCGGATCGTCCAAGTGCTCGCCCGGTATCCGCGGCCGGTCTGGTCCGAAACCCTCTACGAGTTCGCCAGCGACTCGCGCGATGGTCTGAACCTCGACGCGGTCAAAGCCCTCGTCCAGGTCGGGCATCCGAAGCTGGTCGACATCCTCGAGGCGGGGTTGAAGGGGGCCGACAAGCCGCTGCGCGACCTCTGCTTCCAAACGCTGGCCAACCGGACCGACGAGCGCAGCGAAAAGCTGGCGGTCGATCTTACGCTCGCCCAATTGAAGGACTCGCCGCCGGACCCCGTCATGCAGCAGTTGCTGGTGCGCACCAAGGATCCCCGCGCCCTCCCGCTGTTGTTGGAGCATCTCAACCGGGCGGGTGACCACAACGCCGTGATCACGCTGTTGGTGCAGATGGGCGATCAATCGGTGGCCGAAAAACTGGCGCAGAAATATCCGACCCTGCAAACCCCTGCCGAGAAGGCCCAGGTTCTCACCGGTCTGCGACAGTTCCGCCATCCGAAGTTCCGCGAGTATGCCGGTGCCGCCCTGCTGACCAATGACAATACGCTGGTCTCCACCGCGGCCAACACGCTCATGCAGGAGGGGCACCCCGAAGGTGAGAAGCTGCTGATCGCCGCGTTGGAAAAGCAAACCACCGCCTATCTGCTGCACAACATCACCAATGCGCTGGCGAACTACGGCACCCCCGGCGCCCGCGCCGCGCTGATGAAGGCGAAAGAGTCGAGCGACGTTAACAAACAGAACTACGCCAAGAACGCGCTGCAGCAGATCAAGCAGCGGTCGCCGGGATATCAGTACGTCGCCCAGGGCATCCAGCGCCTGATGAACCCCGTCGACCCCAACGACAAGGAGGCCAAGAAGGCGCAGGAAAAGGAAGCCCTCGAATTCTTCGAACTCGCCATGCAACTCGATCCGCAAATGGCCGAAGCCTACGCCGGACGCGGCAAGCTGCTGCTGCGCCAGGAAAAGCTGACCGACGCGGGCAAGGACTTTGAAAAGGCGGTCGAACTGAAGCTGGAACCCGAAGACAGCGAAGTCGTGACAGGCTTGGCTCTGTGCAAAGTCGTGGATGGCAAGCTCGACGACGCCATCAAGCTGATCGAAGTGGGCCGGCCAAAACACAAGGACGCGCGCAACGGCCTGTACCTTTACAACACGGCCTGCGTCTACAGCCGGTCCGTCCAATATCTGCGGGAACACAAGGAGGTTCCCGACGCGGAGAAGAAGATCGAGGACTACCGCAAGAAGGCGCTGGCCGACTTGGAACAATCCATCAAGCAGGGCTTTGTCGACCACGAATGGATGGCCAAGGATCCGGACTTCAAGACCCTCAACGAAGACCCCGACTTCAAGAAGCTGCTCGGCACGAAACCGGCCGCCAAGCCCGCGGAAGCCAAGCCCGACGACGAGTGACACAGAAGGCGGAAGACGATCGACCCGTAGGACGGATTTCCAATCCGTCCTAGTGGTTGAACAACTTTGATATGCAGGGTTGCAGTAGCACGGACGCCTCGTCCGTGCGTCCATGGGTATCAGAGGTTCCGCACGGACGAGGCGTCCGTGCTACGGGGCAAACCAAGATTGTTCGACCACGAGATTGACGGACGGATTGGAAATCCGTCCTACGTCATTGGCAAGTGATCTCGTGCGGACTCCCTTACCTCCGGTCTCCAGCCTCCCGCCTGAGAAACACAATGACCCCAGACATTCAACGCATCGGAATCACCCGGCGCTGGTCGGACGCGGTTCTGTTTGGCGGCACCGCCTATTTCGTTGAAGTGGCCGATGATCCCGCTCAGCCGATCCGCGGCCAGGTGGCCCAGATCCTGGACCAGATCGACGCGCGATTGAAGGAGGTCGGCAGCGATCGCACCCGCTTGCTGATGGTCCAGATCTTTCTATCCGACCTTGTGAATGGTCCGGTCTTGAACGAACTGTGGGATGCGTGGGTTCCCGAAGGCCATGCGCCGTCGCGAGCCAGTGTCCAAGCGGGGCTCGCCCCTGGATATCTGGTCGAAATGGTCATCACGGCGGCCTTGCTGAAGCCGGTGTGATTTCCCATTCTCAGCACTTCCAAGTTTGCTTTTCACCGTAGCTGAATTCGCAAGAATTCAGCCGATGTTCGCAACCCTCTGAACTCTTGCGAGTTCAGCTACGGGGCGAACTTGGAACGACTCATTCTCAATCCGCGAACCAACCTTTCCTTTTCTCGAACGGCGACGATGTGACGGAGACACCTCAACCAAACCCATC
>JAYTIB010000165.1:0-6078 GCA_043732205.1 Schlesneria sp.
AGCCCTCGATTCCTGGCGCGCCGCATTGCAAGTGCTGGTCAACATCCCGCTCGCCGCGTTCGGTTCGGTGCTGACTTTGCTGATCGTCAACCGCCCTGAATGGGCCGCGCTGCAAGCCGCTCCGTGGTGGGGCTGGCCGCGCGTCTGGATCAGTGCAACGAGTCTCTCGGTCGCGCACTGGGTCGGCTTCATCACGCTGATCGGCGTCGTCAGCCGCAACGGCATCATGATGATCTCGCACTACATCCACCTGATGCAGCACGAACGCGAGCAGTTCTCGGAACAGATGATCGTGCGCGGCAGTCTGGAACGCCTCGCCCCCGTGATGATGACCGCCATGACCAGCTTCATCGGCCTGCTGCCGCTGCTCTTCGGAGCGGGACAGACCGGCAAGGAGATTCTCTACCCGCTCGCACTGGTCGTGTTCGGCGGCATGCTGACCTCAACGATCCTCGACCAACTCGTCACCCCCGCGCTGTTCTTCAAGTTCGGCCGCAAGGTCTATGAACACTCGCCGGTCGCCACTTCGGCTGAGCAGCCTTCCTCCGTCACCACAGTCTACGATCCAGTCGAGACACCAGCAGTTGCCGAGAAAACGGATGTCGCCGTGCCGGATGCAGGATCGGTCCCGAACACTTCCCCATCGACGAGTAACTCGCCCACGCCGTCCGTGCCTGCTGCTGGTGAAGTTATCCCGCCTTCTCAGGTTGGCCGGCATGAGTGACCGTTGTCAGGGGGGAGGAAACGGGTCAGGTCTCTTTACGGCACAAAGAGACCTGACCCTTTGCCTTCCCCCCTCTCGCAGCTCCTCATCCAGCAACGGATGGGTGGCATGAGTCTGAAGCACCTGCCGCATCGAATCAAACTCCGCCTGCATCGCTTCGTCGTGTACGCAGGATGTGGTCTCCTGTTCGGACGAGGTTTCGCCCGCCGCATCGCTGAGTTGTTCGCCTCCGTGGAACGCCGGTGAAAGTGTCGCTGCGACGGATTCGATCTCGTCGCTGCGCTTCAATGAATCGGAACGAACAGACTCGCTTCCGACAAGCGAATCGCTGTCGATCCTGACCGGAGCGAGTTCAGGGTTGGCCCCGTTCTCCCCGGCACCCGCTTCGTCAGCGATCCGCTGCAGCAGACGAATCAGATCATCGATGGCCCAAGAGCCGGTTGCGTAGAAACGACCCACTTCGGCAAAGGACATCGTCAGCAATTGCTCGAAGCCCAGAGGCCGCAACAACCGGGGAACGTAGCAGTAGAGCGACTCGCCAATCGTTGCGAGAGTCTGACCGGCGAAGGCTGAAATCGTTTCGTATCCGGCGGCTGTTCGTTGCGCCACATGGAATGCGTCCCGCTGTTGTTCGGGCTGCATGGGTTGGATTCGATCTAGGAGTTCGTCAAGGCATCGAGCATGCTACCAACGAAACGCCGGAATGACTCATTCTCGACGAATTGCTCGTAGACCTGTGGATGTCCTTGAAGGGCAATTGCATTACCGTGCCGAGTGCTTGGTCGTGGGCCATGCGTGCCGTGTGCGGGGTCTTTTCCTTCAAGTTCTGGTCGGCCATGTCGGTTTCATCGACTGCGCGTTCATTGGCCATCATCAATGCCAATCCTGAGTTCCAGGTTTGCTGGAGCGTCTCGAAGAGATCGTTCGCGCGGATGATGCGAACCGAGGGGGCTGCAACTTTGTCGACAGGCTGTTCGCCTCCGCTCACGGCGTGACCACAGCCCTCCACCCTCCATGAGATGGCGAAGTGGACGCACGCCACCTGCACGTGGTGCGTGAGGACGCGGACGGCTTCACGGGGGGCGATGGTCGTGTCTCCGGGTGCGGCCACAGCTTGTTGTCGGTGCCTTGGCCGTGCTAGATTTTCCGCATGATGACCACGTCTGTTGAAATCGAAGCCGCCGTTGAGACGCCGCCCCTGGTGCTGAAGTCGTGAGTGACTCCGTTCGTGAGACTGTTGCGATTCACGGAGCCATGGCGCCGGATGGTTCCCTCACACCGGTCCGTTCCACCGAAGGCGGGAGTGCGGGGACGCGGGAGTTGACCCTTGCGCTGAAGGGGGAGGCGCGGCGGATTGGGTTTGAATTGGTGGGTGTGGCTCCCGCGGTCTCGCCACCCGGATTGCCGCGGTTGCACGAGTGGCTGCGGGCGGGGTTCGCCGGTGAGATGCAATACCTGCCGCGGCGCGAGGCGGCCTACGAGCATCCCCGGCATGTTTCGCCCCCGGTGCGCAGCGTCGTCATGCTGGCGATCAACTATCGGACCGAGGAGCCGCGTCCCGTCACTTCGCTGCGTCCAGTTGCGTCGCTGCCGATGAAGGAACCGCAACTCCACGGCGACCAGCACGCGCACGACCCTGCGAATGACGATGCCAACGAGCATGCGCCTGTTCATGCGAACGAGCATGCGAGCGACGTTGATCAGCGTCGCCCGTTGTTCCACGCGAACGAACCGGTTGTGGCGGGTCGGGTGGCCCGGTATGCGTGGGGGACGGCGGACTATCACGATCTGCTGCGCACCAAGCTGCGGCAATTGAGCGATTTTCTGCATGCGCAGCGTCCCGGCTGCACGACGCGCGGCGTGGTCGACACGGCTCCGTTGTTGGAGCGGGACTTTGCGCGGTTGGCGGGCCTCGGTTGGTTCGGCAAGAACACGATGCTGCTGAACAAGCGGGCGGGGAGTTGGCTGCTGCTCGCCGGTCTGCTGACCGATGTCGAACTCGAAGCCGACGCGCCGCACGAGACGTCCCACTGCGGCACGTGTACCCGCTGCCTGGATGTCTGTCCGACGCAGGCGTTTCCGGAACCGTATGTGCTCGACGCGAGGAAATGCATTTCGTACCTGACGATCGAACTCAAGGGGCCGATCCCCCCAGACCTGCGTGACGGGATCGGGGAGTGGCTGTTCGGCTGCGACTTGTGCCAGGATGTCTGCCCCTGGAACCGCAAGGCACCGCAAAGCCTCGAGCCCGCCTTTCAACCGCAACCCGATCTGAATCCCGCCGACTGCATCGCGATCCTGCGGATGAGTCGCGAGCAGTTTCAACAACGGTTCGCCAACACGCCGCTGGATCGTCCCGGTTTCGACGGTCTGCGGCGCAACGCCGCCATTGTGCTCGGCAACCGGGGCGACGCGACGGCGGTTCCGGCGCTGATCGAGGCGCTGCAAGACGACTCGACACTCGTGCGGGGCGCGGCCGCGTGGTCATTGGGAAAACTCTCCGGCGATCAGGCCCAGACGGCGCTGCGGGAGCGCTGGCGGGTGGAAACCGACGTTGGTGTGCGCGAGGAACTGCAGACGGCGTTCGTCGATTGGTAGTCGCCATCCTCTGTACTGCTATACCTCGCGCGGCCTTAGGCAGCAGCGTGACAATGATCTACCAATCGAAGCCTGACGCGCGAGTTGTGAAGTTGCGTCTTTTGCGATTTCAGCCCCGAAGGGGCGTTGTTATGCCAGCCCAGGGCAACGCCCTGGGTTGGTGGATTGTCGGGAATACCAAGCCCTGAAGGGGCGGCACTATTCAACGGAACGGCATAGGTCCGCCCCTTCAGGGCTCCAATTTCTGCGACGGTCGCCACCCAGGGCGGCGCTCCCGATGGTCGCTTGCCCTGGGCTAACTTAGGGCTGCCCCGTTGGGGCGTAAATCCAAAACGGCGCAACTTCAAAACGCGCGAGCGAAGGCATTCTCAACGTTGCTCCTTCGCTTGCGCGTCAGGCTTCAATGCGACCGGTAGTTTGTTTTCATGCGGCGGCATTACCTGAGACGTTTCACCGCTACGCCAACGGCGTGCGCGAGAACAACGGTTCGCTCCCGCCTGTGCGGACGCCGTTGTCAAGCGCCCGGCTTGAGCACTTGGGACAGCGTCTGCAACAGTTCTTCTTCCGAGTACGGCTTGGGGAGGAAGGCTTTCGCGCCCCGTTCCAGGACTTCGGTCTCGCGCTGCGAGGTCCGCAGGCCGCTGCACGCGACGATGATGACGCCGGGATCGAGGCGCCGCAGTTGGTCGATCGTCTGCAGGCCGTCCAGGCCGGGCATCATCATGTCCAGCAGCACGACGGAGATTTCGTCGCGGTGCCGCAAGAACGTGGTGATCGCGGCCGCGCCGTCCCTGGCCGTGATCACCCGGTATCCGCTTCCTTCCAGCACGTGGGCAGTCATCTGCAGGACGAACGCCTCGTCGTCGACGAGCAGCACCGTTTGCCCGGCCCCGGATTGGCAGGTGGTTGCGGCCGTCGCGTCGGCGGTGGTTGCGGCTGTCGCGGCGGCCGGCAGGTAAACGGAGAACTTTGAACCGTGTCCGTGTTCGCTGTAGACGTTGACGAACCCCCCGTGGCTCTTGACGATCCCCTGCACCGTGGCCAGGCCGAGTCCCGTTCCCTTGCCGACTTCCTTCGTCGTGAAGAACGGATCGAAGATCCGATCGAGCACTTCAGCGGTCATCCCGCTGCCGGTGTCCGAGACTTTCAAGACCACGTGCGGTCCGGGCTGGGCATCGGGGTGCAATTGCTCCGCGGTGCCATTGAGCAGCAGGTACGCGGCTTCGATGGTGAGCGTGCCGCCGTCGGGCATCGCGTCGCGCGCGTTGATGCTCAGGTTCATGAGGATCTGCGACAACTCGGTGGCGTCGCCCAGCACGGGGGGGCAGGCGGCATCGACCCGGATGTCGATTTGGATCGACGGCGACAGCGTGTGTTCCAGCAGACCGCGCGTTTCGGCGATGAGATGGTCCATGCGCACGGGGCTGCGTTCGCCGCGAATGCCGCCCGCGAAGGAGAGCAGTTGCTTGACGAAGTCCGCGCCGCGCTGGGCACTCGCCAGCATCATGCGCAGCAATCCCTGGCGGTCGCTCGGCGTGCGGTCCAAGGCCAGTAACTCGGTTCCCATCAGGATCGGCGTCAGGACATTGTTGAGATCATGCGCGATGCCCCCCGCCAGCGTGCCGATAGTCTCCAGCCGTTGTCTGCGGTGCGACATCCGCTCTTGGTTCTTGCGGTCAGTGATGTCGATGTCGATACAGAGATACGTCATCGCGCCCGACTCGTCTTGCAGCACGGTGCGACGGTGTTCGACGATGATCGTCTTTCCCGAGCGGGAGACCTTGGTCAGCTCACCCGACCACGAGCGGCGTGCGTGCGCCTCATGCAACATCGTTTGCAGCGTCTGCGGGTCACCGCAAAAGAGCACTTCGAGGGCGCTCCGTCCCAGCACCTCGTCCGCGGCCCAGCCGTACAGACGGCTGGCCGCCTGATTCCAGAATGTGATCCGTCCCTCCATGTCGAGCATGGTGACGGCATCCGAGACTAGATCGAGCATCTGCGATTGTTGCTCGATCTGGTGGCGGTGTCGCACGGCCTCGGTGACGTCGCGCACGATGACGGTGTAGAGCGTCTCGCCGTTGAACACCGTGTGTGAGATCGACGCTTCGATGGGGAATTCCTCACCCGACGCGCGCAGCGCTGTCACCGTCCGCTGGGCCCCCATCCGCCGGTGCTCGATCGTGCCCCGTCCAAACTGTTCGACGTCGTGCTGATGCTGCGGTCGGAACCGGCCGGGAATCAGCATGTCGATGGTCTCACCGAGAACCTGTTCCGCGCTCCAGCCAAAGATCGCCTCGGCCGCGTCGTTGAACAGCACGATCATCTGCTGCTCGTTGATGGAGATGATGCCGTCCATCGCCGTGTCGATGATGTTTCGCAGCGGGATCTTGCCGCCGGGGATGTTTTCGGACACCGGGTTCGTGGAATCAATCATCGGCGATCGCCAGAAAAGACTCGTTCGATCATCGTCAGGGGACGTTCCTACGATAGCGTCACAATCACAAGGCACCGAGTGTGGCCACGGTCGCCAGACCGTGGGAATTCAATCTCATCGCACAATCCACCCACGCTCTGGCGAGCGTGGCTACTTCTACTATGACGGTCCGGCGCGAAAGACGGAGTGCAAATTGATAATTGACGTGTCCGACAGAAATCAAAGATAGGGGTAGGGAGGGCTCATTGATTTGAGTCCCCCCTCCCTCCGAACCGGACGTGCGGATCTCCCGCATCCGGCTCTCCGGTTGATGGTTTTACCT
>JAYTIB010000166.1:0-2263 GCA_043732205.1 Schlesneria sp.
TCTTCGCTCGCCCCCAGCATGTGCTTCAACTGCTGGCCGGTTTGATTCCGAGAACCTCGGCCAGTCGGTCGGCGGTTTCCAGGTGGATGTCTCGCTCACCGGCAACGAACTTTGCCAGGACCAGCGGCGACAGGTGGGCCTTCTCGGCGATCTCCTCGGCCGGTTGTGAGCTGTCGCGGATGGCTTTTCGGAGAGCTTCGCCAAAGGAATCGGAGCGGGATGCGTGCTGTGCGGCTGCTGGCGGGAACTCAGCCTGCACGGCGCGACGCACTTCATTGTCGCGGGCGGCTTCCTCCACCGTGAGGGGACGATTGCGAAAGACTCGTTCCGGCTTGCTCTTCATGTCGATGGCCCTCGTCGCGGTTCGGGGACTTCGTAGGCAGTGATCACTCGAATCGAATCTTCGTCGATCTCGTCATAGACGACGAGGATGTACAGCCCTTCCAGCGTATGGCCCCAGACGCAGGGGAGGCCGCTGGAATGACTGCGGCCTTCGCTTGTTGGATTCTCCAAGACATCCTCGACATCGTCCATACTCAACCCATGCTCGGCAATGTGCTCGACGTTGCCTTCCGGGTCGTCTGGATCGTCCCACAGGATGCGAAGGAAGTCCATCTTGTTCTCGGCCAACAATGGTCATTGAGAGCGTCCGCATGCTATGGCAATTCGCGAATCAAAATACTGGCGAATTCGATGGGGTCGCCGTGGTGTTGAAGGGCGATCGGACCGCGGGGGGCGACGCCGGGGAGTTGCGCGTTCTCGATCACCAGTTCGCCGTTCAGACGGACCGTCAGGCGATCTCCCTTCATGACGATGATGAAGCGGTTCCATTGACCGATCGGTTTGTCGGCGACTTTCTTGGGAGTCACACCGGCACGCACTTCCGGCGGTTGGCTGGCATCGGTCCGGTAGCCGTAGACTTCACCGCTGCCGACGGGGCGGCACCACATGTTGACCTGGCTCTTGCTGCTGCCGCGCAGATAGATGCCGCTGTCGCCCGCGTCGTCGACTTCCACTTCCACCGGCTTGCCGTCGGGGCCGACTTCGTCCAGGCCGCTCGGTAGCGTCTTGGGCCATCGCTTCTTCGTCGGCTTGGCGGTCCAACGCCAGTCGCAGATCATTTCGAAGTCGCCGAATTCCTGTTCGCTCCACAGATTCGGGTCCGTCGCATCGCACTTGCCGTCGTAGACCAACCGCCAGTCGGATGGCTTCCAATGAGCCTTGTGCTGGTCGGTCGCCTTCCAGCCGGTCAGGTCGAGTCCCGTATACAACGAACGATGCCCGACGGCTTCCATCGCGATCTCGTTGGGCTTGGGGTTGGTCGTCGGCAGTTCCTTGATCTTGATGTTGCGGAAGTGGCATTCCGAGCCTTCCGATTCCAGGCACAAGTAACCCTTGCGCGGGTCGCACTTCGTCCCGCCGCTGACTTCCTTGCCGTTGACCTCCAGCTTGATCGTGCCGTCGTTGCAGATCACACGGTAATGGTTCCATTCGGGGGACGGCTTGCAGCGCTTCTCGCTTGGCAGACAACGATCCCAACCGCCGGGATGCGGCCGGTCGGGAACCATCTTGGCTCCCCAGATCGGAAAGATGTCGCCGTGACTGGTGTAGTTGGGGGTCTCGTGTCCGTCGAGAATTTGGACTTCGATCCCGCGCGAAAACGGCCCACCGACGGCGGTGATCGGATCACCCCAGACGAACAGCCCCGCGTTCCCCTTGGGCTGCATGTGCCGCCATTCCAGTTCGATGATGAAGTTCTCGTACATCCGCGCGGTGCGAAGCGTTCCCGTCGGGACACCGGTACTGACGATCAGGCCGTCCTTCACGGAGAACGTCGTTGGTGCGACATTGACCGGGGTCCAGTTCGACAGATCCTTCCCGTTGAACAGCGGCACGAATCCGGCGTCATCAGCGGCGAAAGCTGGCAACGCGGACAGGAACAGCAGGCTGGCAACGACGACATGGCGCATGGCGGTTTCCTCAACGAGACATGGGGCGAATCCGGCGACAGCGTCAGGCTACTCGGACCGGGGACAAATTTCACCGCAGCCCGATGAATCGCGAGACTCGATGATCTTTCTGCCTCTCTCTTTCTGTCTCCTTCTTCCTGAATTGGAAAAACGGGGAGACAGAAAGAGAGAGGCAGAAAGATGAACACCGATGAAGTCCTGGCGAACTCTCGGAAGTAAGAGATGCACAGCCCCTTAGGATCGGCGCAGAATTAATTGTCGTGGTTCGCTCCGCGAACCAACGTTGGTTCGCG
>JAYTIB010000167.1:0-15598 GCA_043732205.1 Schlesneria sp.
CCTGACGGCGATGGCATCCGGGGTATCCTGCGATTCGTCGTTCTGTCTCGCCGAGGTCAAGAGGCATGCCCACTCATGAGGACTCGCGAAACCTGACCGAAATGTACCGGGGCGGAAATCTGGGCCGGAGTTTCCCAAGTCGTCTTCGGGGCCTCGATTCAACAATTGATCGACGCCGGTCAACCGCAGATCAACACGTCTTCGGCGGCGCTCATCAAGACGGCGTCCTTCAACAACAACATCGAACTCACGGGCGGAGTTCTGGCGGCGGAAGCGCTCCAGGTCGTGCAAGATTGGAAGGAATGATGGACATGGCGCAGATCTCGAAAGTCTATGCTCAACTCGACCCGCCGCTGTGGCTGGTGACTGCGGCCCACGGCGAGCGGCGCGGCGGCTTCATCGCCACCACGGTGGCTCAGGCATCCATCGTCAGTGAAATGCCGCGGCAGCTCATCACGGTCAACAAGCGGCACCACACACACGGGTTGATCGAGGCCAGCGGAGCCTTCGCCATGCACCTGATCGATGAAACACAGCTCGATCTGGTCTGGCGGTTTGGATTGCAGTCAGGCCGCGACGTCGACAAGTTCGCCGGTTTGCCGTTTCGCACCGGAGTGACCGGAAGCCCGCTGCTGCCGGCGGCGCTGGGTTGGTTCGACTGCCGCGTGGAAGCACGCATGGACTCGGGCGACCGCACCATCTACTTGGTGGCGGTCGTCGATGGCCGATGGGAGCGAACCGATCCGCCACTGACCAGCCGCCGTTTGTTTGAGATCGCCCCGCCAGAGACGCGGAAGATCATGGACCAACAGTACGAACATGACTCGCGCCTCGATGCCAAAGCGATCCAACACTGGCGCGACCAACGCTCCTCTGCCAAGTAGCCAGAGCTTTGCCGTTGCCGAATCCGAAGCATGGGAACGGCGAACGAAGCGAGATTGCCAAGGCCGAACGGCGCGAGATCGAGTTCGGCAAATCGACCGGACCGCTGCGGCCCACACAAGCTGCGATGGACATTTGCCGCGATAACATCCCACAATGGCGGCGGCCAAGGCTCCAGTGACTCAAGGATTCTCGCATGTCGTCCACGACCGTAGTTCCGCGTTCCCAGACAAGTGAAGCCGCAATCTTTTCGCGTGTCTGGGCCGATGAGGGACAGCCATTGTCCACCACATTGGCGCGTCATGTTTTGAAGCTGCGGTTTTCGGCGGATGACCAAGCTCGAATGCACGAGTTGGCGGCGAAGAATCAACAAGGCAAACTGTCGCCGGAAGAAGCCGAAGAGCTCGACAATTTCGTGAGAGTTGGCGACCTGGTGGCGATCCTGCAGTCGAAGGCCCGTCGAAGTCTCCGAAAAACGGGAGCCGCTCCACGTGGATGAGTCGCTGGTCATCGCAGTCCGTCAGCGGGCGGCGGGCCGGTGCGAATACTGCCAGCTTTCCGATGACACACATCCGGGGCCGTTTGAGATCGAACACGTGATCCCGAAACAGCACGGTGGATTGACGACAATGCCAAACCTCGCCTATGCCTGCCTGCACTGCAACCGACACAAGGGTCCGAACCTGGCGGGGATCGAGCGCACGGGATCTTTGCGTCCGTTGATTTCGCTGTTTCATCCACGACGACACAAGTGGAGCCGCCATTTTCACTGGGATGGTCCCGTGTTGGTTGGCCGAACACCTGTCGGCCGCGTGACGATTCAAGTCTTGGCGATGAATGCCCCGCTACGAATTGCCCTTCGCGAAGTACTCATCGCTGAAGGATTGTTTCCTCCCGCGATGGAATGATCTCATCGTCATTCAACATCAACCGTCCTCTCAGGCAAGTGTCATGACCATCCAGCTCAATCGTCGTGCAGTGCTCAAAGGTTTGGCGGGGGTCACACTGGTTTTGCCGTTGTTGGAGGCGATGGGGAAGGATGTCGCGGCGAAGACTCCGCGGCGATTCTGTGCGATGTACACGGCCAACGGGATGTCGTTGCCGAATCCGAAGCATGGGATCGACGAGTGGAGTTGGTTTCCAAAGGTTGAGGGGCGCGCGTTCGAGTTTGGGAAATCGACCGAGCCGCTCAAGGCCTTTCGCGAGAAGCTCAGTTTTCTCGGCGGGCTGCATCATCCGAACGGGACCAAGGCCGACCCGCATCTCTGCTCGGACATGTGGCTGACGGGGGCTCCGCTGCACAATCCGAAGCCGGGGATGTTCAACTCGGTGGCGCTCGATCAAATCGTGGCGTTGCACACGAAGCAGTACTGCCGGCAGCCGTCGTTGGTCTTGTCGATCGATGCGGGGGTCGGCTTTTTGTCGCGAACGGGGACGATCTCGTACAACCTCGAAGGGAAGCCGATCCCTGCCGAGAACAACCCGCGACGCGTGTTCGATCGGTTGTTCCGCGGCGACAAGGCGTCGCTCGTGACTCAGCGTGAGCAACTTCAGCGGCGGATCAAGTTGGTCGATGCCGTGCTCGAAAGCTCGAAGTCGCTGAGCAAACAACTGGGGCAGTCCGACCGCGAGAAGATGGACCAGTACCTCACGTCGCTGGACGAGATCGAGGCCCGGCTGACCGCATCGGAGAAGTGGATCGACATCCCGCTGAAGACTCAGGATTACTCGCACCTCAACTTGGACGCGACGTCGGAGGGAGAGCCGCGCGAGTACTACCGCAATATGTTCGACTTGATCGCGCTGGCGTTCGACGCGGACATCACCCGCTCGGTCGCCTTCATGCTCAACCGCGAAGACGGCATGGGGATCAGCGACACGTTCCCGATCAAGTTGGGCCTGGGCAAGACTCACCACAACCTGTCTCATGCCGAGGACAAAGAGGGCCAACTCGCCTTTGCGAAGTACGACCTGTTCCTCAGCGAGCAGGTCGCTCACTTCCTGCGCCGTCTCGAAGACTACAAGGACAACGACGGCAGCGTGCTGGATAACACCATCGTGCTCTTCGGCAGCGGAGCCAGTACGACGCACTCTCCGAAGAATCTTCCGACGCTGATCGCTGGCGGAGCGAACATGGGACTCAGGCACGGCACCTACTGGCGCGGCAAGGACTCGCGAATGTCGAATGTCTTCCTGAGCATCCTGCGGTCGATGAAGATCGAGGAAGGCTCGTTTTCCGATAGCAGCGGGACGGTGAGCGATTCGATCTTCGCGGGTGTTTGACGTTGGGCCGGTCCGATCGCTCATCGGCCCGCTGCAGGCGGCGACTCAGGACGATGCCGATCCGGTGACCCGCGTCGTCGCGCACGGAGCCCTGGCGATGATCGATGTCGACGTGGCCCGGCAGATCACGTCGCTTCGCAAATACCTGCACCACGACGAAGCGTTGGTCCGGATGAAAGCGGCGCACGCGCTGGGCATGCTCGGCAAGGCCGCGAAAGAGGCGGCACCGGAAATCGTCGCCGTGTTGAAGCTCGAAACAGACCACCATCGCCGCGGCTACTTCGCCCGGGCCCTGGGAAACACGGCCGATCCCGCCTCGTTGCCGGCGCTCGAAGCGGCGTTGGAACCGGAAACCGATCCCGGTGCCCAGGGGAAATGCGCGGTGCCATTGCCCGCCTGAAAGCGTTGGCGTCGGAGAAGCCGAAACCGTAGACCGTTGAGGTCGCATACCACTCACGGCGGACATTGACGTCGCTGAATTCGCAAGAATTCAGCCTGTCCACTGAATTCTTGCGAATTCAGTTACGTCGCGCATCGGTCATTTCTGGCCGCATGGAGTATCGATCGTTCGGGAGGTGATCCTTGCGAGTCCGTGACCCCGTTTGCACGACATCGTATTCCTATTGGCCGGAATGGGCTGAGTTGATACGTTCCGCGCCCCTTCCCGAACCGCCGCTGGCCTCATGGTTTCGAAGATGCGTGCCCGAGAACTCACCGCTGCGCGAAGCAGTAGCGCTGCGAAGAGCGTGCAATGGGGGCTTGTGCTCTTTGTCGGCTGTGCTTTGATCGGCTGCTCGGCGATGCGACGGCAGTGTGCCGAGCGGCGGGAAGCCTGCGACGCGCTTTGCCAGCAGGCACGAACTGCGAAAAGCGAAGGTTGGCCCGATCAAGCCGACCTGCTCTTGAACGAGGCTGTTCGACAACGACCGGACGACATCGAAACTCGCCGACACCTGGCTGAGGCGATGTGGGACTGCGGTCGCCAACAGGATGCCATCGCCGAGTATCGTGAACTTGTCGACGCGCATTCCGGTGATGCGCGACTGCACCAGCGACTGGCCGTGATGTCGTGGACAGTCGGTCAGCGCGACTTGGCGGCGCAATCAGCCCTCCGAGCGTTGCGGCTGGATCCGGCGGCACCGGAGGCTCTGCTGGTCAAGGCGCGGTACGAAGTGACACGCCGTGAATTCGACGCGGCGGCAGCGACATACATCCGGCTGTCCCGGACCAATCCGAACTTGATCGAGGCCAAACTGGAACTGGCCGCAATCCACGTGGAACGGGGGCACTCACAGCAGGCCTGCGCGCTGCTTCGCGAGGTCATCGCGCAGCCGCAACTGACGCCGGCTCAGAAGGCCGACTTCGAATGGAAACTGGGACTCGCGTACGCCTCGGCGGATCGCTGGACGGAAGCGGCGGCGCATCTGGCCAATTCCATCGAGAAGCGCGACGCCACGAGTGGAGACTGGCAGATGCTGGCAACCGCAAAGACGCTGGCCGGCCAGGAGACTGCCGGAATCCAATCGAAGGCCGTCATGGCTTCCGCCCGGCAACAGGCGGAGACCGACACCTCGACGTGGGCGTCTCTGCGCGATCGGCTGGTGGTCCGCGGCGGGTTGATGATGGCCAATCCCGACGTCCTGGCGAACGGCAGCGTCATCCGCGCTGATTTCTCGAAGAGTGCCGCGCGGGACCAATGAACTACAGCAAGGTTTCCAGCAGCATGCGGATCTTGCGGAGTTCCAGTGCCCGGTCTTGATCTTTCAACAGCAGGGCGGGAAGGATCTCGACCGACAGCGCCCGCGTGTAGTTGTATCGGCGCAGTTGTCCGATGATGCGGCTGTAGTCGACCTCACCCAAGCCCACGGAAACTTGAATCTCGGTCGGCAGCGTGTCGCGCAGGTGCGTGTGGTAGACATACGGATAGACCTGGTCGTGGGACTGGTTCGCATACCGGCCGACCATGTAGTAGCTGGGATCGAGGGTCAGTCCGAGTCCGGGCACGGCCTGGCACAACTCCACGGCGGTCTGCGGGTCTTCGGTCAGATACCCCGTCTTGGTCTTCAATGAGACCCGGATGCCGGAAAAATTCGCCGCGGCCAGACGGCTGCGCAGGCGATCGATTTCCTCGTTGAACGGTGTCCCCAGCGTGGCGGCGGGGATGGTGATCTGAGTGATCTTCATCATCTTGGCAACACGGCAAAGCGCATCGAAGGCGGTGGCCGAGACATCGTCTTCCACGGTGAGTGCCACGGGGGTCAGCCGGGTCCACTCGCGAAACTGCGTGAAGAACCGCTCGGGGCTGGCGGCCACGTACGACGGCTTCATGTGTTCGGATTTCTCATCCATCCAGATTTCGATCTTGTCGTAACCCAAGTCGGAAATCTGCTGGCAGGCCTCGGCGAGGCTGACGTCTTCAAAACATCGTGACGAGGCTGCGACAAACACTCCCACACTCCCTTGACCGGATGCATCGCACCGAACTTGGACGGGCTCCCGTGGAACTCCGTCACGCCTGGCCGCCCTAGAACGACCGGCGGTAAGTTAATCCGATTGGGCAGATTCTGCAAGAACCGTCGGATGTTCCCGGCGAGATGATTGTAATTGGCGTGCGGAATGTTCGTGTTTTTCCGATCAAACGGCCGATAAGACACTTCAAGCGATCGGATCGCCAAGTTTGCCCATGCCGGATGCCGGCCGAACAGTTCTCAGGGGAAGTTTCATGAGTATCAAAGCAAGCTGGGGATTGACAGTCCTGCTGGCTGCCAGTGCGTTGGTCGGTTGCGGACAGTCTCGCCAATTGGTTCGAGGACAATCCCCCGGCCCGGGCGTTCCGGCAGCGGCTGCCGCTGCTGGGGAATGTGAGGGACCAATCATCGGATCGGCACCGGGCTATGCCGAACAACTCAACAACCACAAGGCCAAGCTCAGCCATCAGGATTTCAAGGCGTACAACGGATTCCGTGACAACAATTTTGGGTACGAGGGCGGGTACTACGCGGGGCCACAGGGTTATTACACGGATCACGACCGGACCTACACGGCGGGCGCCGCCGCCGGCTGTCCCGCCTGTGAATATGGCCGTGGTTGTCCGCAGGGTGGCTGCGAACACTGTGGTTGCAAAGCCGGTTGCAACACCGGGCCCGGCGGATGCCCCCAGCACTACCAGACGCACCGCTTCAACTGGCCGCAAAACATGGTCTATCCCCCCAATGAAGTTCCCGCCGCCATGGTGCAGTACCCGTACTACACGCTGCGGGGCCCCACGGACTTCTTCATGAAGTGAGCGGGACGACCCGTCGAATGCCGCGAACTGCGAACCGCAAAACTTGCGACGACCTCAACGGTCCTCAAGCCCGCTCCTCTCCGGGGCGGGCTTGAGTCGTTTGCAGTTGGAGGAATCTTTCCACGGCGGCACGACCCGGCATCGCGGGCTGGGCACCGAACACAGTGCAGGCGAGCGTTCCGGCCGCGCAACCGAAGCGCGCGGCGTCGGCGAGTGATCGTCCCTCTGACAGCGCCACCGTCAATCCCGCGGTGAACGCGTCTCCCGCGGCCGTCGTGTCGACGATCTCGGCCTTCGCTGCCGGGATGTGTTCCGTTCGCCCGTCTGCTGAGCAAATGAGCGCTCCCAACTTACCCAACTTCATCACGACTGCGCGGGCACCGGCGCGCTGCAGGATCTGCGCGGCGTGCTCCGCCGACCGCAGATCGTCGACGAGGATTCCCGTCAACGCTTGCGCTTCAGTCTGGTTGGGGCTGATCAGATCCACCGTGCGCAGTTCATCAGGCAATGCATGCGACGGAGCCGGCGCGGGGTCCAGTATCGTTCGCACTCCGTACTGATGGGCGAGCCGAATGGCTGTGGCGACCGTGTCGACGGGAGTCTCCAATTGAACGATCAACGCGTCGGCCGCGGCGATCACATCGGTCCGCTCGGTCACGTCCGCGGGACTCAGTCGTCCATTCGCTCCCGCGACGACGACGATCGAATTCGCGCCTGTCGCATCGACCCCGATCAGCGCCACGCCGCTGGAGCAACCGGCGGTCGTGATCACATGGTCGGTGCCGACGCCGTACTCACCCAGCGATTGCCTGATGAGTTCGCCAAACGCATCGTCACCGACGCGACCGATCATGGTCACCCGCGCCCCCAACCGCGCGGCGGCCACCGCTTGATTCGCTCCCTTGCCGCCGGGGATCGTCTGAAAGTGATCGCCGTGAACAGTCTCACCGGGCCGCGGCAGCCGCGCCATCCGGGCCACGAGATCCATGTTGATCGAACCGACAACGACGATGTGCGGAACAGGCATGTGCGGAACAGGCATGGGGGCGACGGGCGCGGGACAATCACTTCGGCGGTTGGCTGCTCAGTTGCACCAGCGCTTCGAGGACGCGCGCCCTTTGGACATCCGTCAATTTCAGATAGCGGTGTTTGCCGTCCGCCGCTGGTTCGAACTTCGTGAACCCGTCCTGTTCCACGATCACCCGGCCGGGCGCGGAGAGATCGAAGTAACCGCGGTCGGAATGGACGGCATACAGGACGCTGGTCAAATCCCATGTCGGCCGATCATGCGGCGGCGGTTGATACCGCCGGTACGCTTCCGCCAGCGGATGGTCGGGCACGTAGCCATAATCCTTCACGATGCTCACCGAGGGATACGGCAGGGCGATGCCGATTTCAAACCCGCTCCAGACCACGTGCGTCGGCCATTCATCCGCGAGCTTGCGGCAATTGGCGATGTCCTGCACGACGTTGTATTCGCAGTAATGGTTGTTGGCACCGATCGGCGTGAAGGCTCCCGCCATGATCGACAGCACCTTCACTTTCTGGCGAATCAACTCGATCCCCGGTAGCGGCGAAGCCTCGTCGGCCTTGGAGTCGATCAGCCGCGCGAGGTTTGTCGAGAAGCCGACTTGGGCGATGCTCACCGATCCATCCGGCTGCGCCGCCAGTGTCTTTCGCAGCAGAGCCACCGCTTCCGGAGCGTCCTTGTTGCTGAGCAGATCATGCGGGTAGCGGAAGGCGTTTCCGGTCTTTTCCGCCGCCATTGGCAGGAACTTGCCGGGCTCGGGCGTCTTCCCCGGACGGACGACGCCAATCGGTGTGTCGGGCCGGCCATAGAACGTGTTGATGGCATCCACGAAGGGCCCGGCCAGATCGCTGTCCTTCGTGATCGTGACGGCGAGCAACTGGCAGGCTCCGCGCGATTGCAATGAATGGATCATTCCCTGGGCGAGCACGTCGTCAACGTCGTTGCCGATATCGGTATCGAAGATCAATCGAACCGGCTCGGCAGCGGGCAGTGTCGCCGCCGAGAAGCAAATCAGAATTGCGGGAACGAGGGTGAAGCGACAGAGGCGAATCATCGTGGCTGGTCCTTCCAAGGGTGTGAAACCAGCCACCAGCTTATCGACCACCGTCGCGGAGCGCAAGTGATGCTCTACTTCCGCCAGATCGACTCCATCAGATCATGGTGACGCAGTCGCGTCACACCTTGGGCAATCGAGCCCATGATCGTCCACCAGTTCCGCTGCTTCAACCCATCCGTCGGAATCCAAAGACCGGGAAGCGCGGTGCTTCGGATCATTCCGGGGTCGTCCTCTTCGATCAACGTGAACCGCCCGTCGACAAGACGGTTCCAGAGGCAGGGTGCCGATTCCGTATCCTGCAACGCGACGTACTCGATCACACCGGCCCGCTCATAGCAGCCCCGCCGGTATTCGTAATTCAGCATGTCATCACCCGGAAAGACGTCCAGCACGAAATTCGGCGGTCCGGTGAAGAAGCAATGAGTTGGGTCGACATCGCATTGCTTGTGCTTGCCGTGGTTCACCATCACCACGACGCCGGGGCAGAGCCGCGTGTCCTCGTCCAACTGCACCGGCACATGTGTGCAGCAGTACAGGCCGGGCGAGAACAGCCTGTAGTAGTTGACGCACATCGTGATGTCGGTCAACAGGGCCGATTGACCGACATCAAGTTCACGTGTCATTGTGTTGCCTCCCCGTAATCTCAGCCTGCCGAATACCGTAGGACGGGCACTCCTGCCCGTCTCTGCATCCAGAAATTCGACGGGCAGGAGTGCCCGTCCCACCAGGTTGGATCGGCAGCTAGCGCCCAATGGCACTTACTTTACTAACCCGACGCGTAAGCGAGGGCGAACGCAAGAGGCGTTCCCCTTTGTTTCCCCCGCTTACGCTTCGGGTTACTTGGCGAAAGTAAGTGCCATTGAACTAGCGCCAGCCGGCCCCCGTGGTGAATCCGCCCCCTTCGGGCCGGTCGAACGAGTGTCCCAGGTTCTGGCGGAAGTCCCACCACTTTTGTTGCACGCGGTGAGCTTCCTCGGCCTGCAGCAGTTCGGCGATCCAATCGTCGGTGTGCTGCAGCTTCGCCGCCAGGATTTCGGCCGCGTTGGCTCCCAGACGACACGCGGCCGGGCTGTTGGATTGCAGCAGTTCGTCATAGGCCGCGCGGTCCAGCCGCGCGACGGTGGCTTCGGTCACGGCGCGGGCCGTCACCGAGTGTGGTCGCGAATGGAAGAACGAGCTTTCACCAAACACGCTGACGGGATTCAGCTCGTCCAGAATCACCTCGCGGACAAACGGAACGGTCAGCTCGATCTCCACGGTCCCATCGAGCAGGAAATAGAGTGCCCTTTCTTCCGCGCCAGCCTCGAAGACCGGCTGGTCGGCGGCAACTGCCAAGGTCGTCGCGTGAGACATCAGCAAGCTGATTTCCCCGGCCGCCAGCCCGCAAAACAGATCATGTTCCAACAGCTTCTGAATCATGTCATCGTTCATCGCCAGCCCCCCATTGTTGTACATGGTGTCGCCAGTCACACGTCACCATGATACGCAGTCGAGTACCGGCGCGGGAGATCGCGGAACCAAAGAATTCCCGATTCCGAAGCGCGCGCGACACGGCAAGGCGGCACGAAGTGTCCTCGGTGCGTGCATCAGGAATTCGACTGCGGCGGAAGAATCGGAGTTGTGACACCTTGGCTCAGCAGTAATCAACTCGCCGATCCGTGGATCATCGACTTCATCTTTCTGCCTCGCTCTTTCTGTCTCCCTGAACTCGTCCGGTCAGAGACAGAGACAGAGACAGAAAGAGAGAGGCAGAAAGATGAGGCCAAGAATTGCCGCGACCGTGGCACGCATTCCATGCCATTCGAGACAGGTGTTGAGGTGCCGGTGAGTACCGCCCGCGATCACGCCGCATCCGACTGATCGGTCCGAGACCGGCGTCGCTCGCGTCGCTGGGATTCTTCGAACTGCGACTGCTGGGCGGAGATGACCTGTTCCAGACGCAGGATCTGTTCGGCCAGATGATCGATGCGCCACGAGACTTCGTCGACGGTCTGTTCCATCCCGCCGGAGACCAGCGTGACGACTCCCAGGAACAGCAGCATCTGGCCCACGGCGGCGACCAGCCAGCCCGTCGGAGCGTAGTGGGTCGGTCCGCCGAAATATCCCGACAGCACCATGACCGTTCCGAGTGTCAACACGGCGACACCGCCGTACGCACACAGTTGCCCAATCGTGGTCGCCCAGTTTGCCTGACGAATCACCGGTTGCTGCACGGCCATTCGCACCAGGTCATCGTGTGGCGGTGCCTGCGACGGAAGCGACTCCTGGTCGACCGGTGCCAGGCGGGGTTGTCGGACTTTCTTGCGTCGCCGGCGTTCCGGTGGTTGTTCATTGTTTGCGGTGGCGTCCCGTTCGCGCGCTGCGTCGGCGGTGGACATCGTTGGCGCGGGGACCGGATGAGCGGCGTCGAAGCGATGAGCCGGCCGACCCGACGGAATCGCGACCGGTGCCGAGGCGATCAACGGGGCCGGACCGGCGGCGATCGGCGGTTCGAGCAAATGTTGAGTCGACCAGCGGGC
The DNA here is from genome assembly GCA_043732205.1 of Schlesneria sp. Classification (GTDB taxonomy): domain Bacteria; phylum Planctomycetota; class Planctomycetia; order Planctomycetales; family Planctomycetaceae; genus Schlesneria. The sequence continues at coordinate 11,058 of JAYTIB010000167.1, forward strand.
AAGCAATTCACGGGCGTTCCGCTCGGTATCCTGCAAACGCGGTCCGGTGGCGGGGCGATCGACGGCTCCGACCGCGGTCCCCAACTCCGATTGGCACCGGGCGCACAGCATGCGTCGGTTGTCGGCTGACAACTCCGCGGCAACATCAGCCCGGCACGCTGCGCACCACATGCGTGTTTTCCGCAAAGGATGAAAGGGACGTGGAAATGATGAGAGAGAGGAGATGCGTACGGTGGTGATCCACCCGGACGCGGCGGGAAATTAGCCGCAAGGCCGGGTTCTGGCAAGAGCGAGTTTGGAACCGGAAATCGTCTGATCGCCCCGATTGTCTGACCGCCCGATTGCCCACAGACGCCGCGGGCTACTGTCCGACATCAAGTACTCAGAGGCTCTGCCGCAACCACATCAGAGAGTTACCCGCCGTGAAGCGACCGTTGTCTATTCGTTCCCGTCCGACAGCCCTCCTCATTCGCGCTCCTTTTGATTCGCGCGGAACTCGACTTGGTCCACGCGAATCAAACGGAGCGCGAATGGGTGGGCGAAGCCGTGATACCGGGCGTGGCAGGACGACACCGCTCGCGTCGCGACACACCATGTGACTGTCGAAAGTGGAAACTCACAGCCGCTCGGTCCCGTTACGATCCGGAAAGTCGGCACGGACAATTCGCCAGGCGCGGGGGCATCCCGTCGAGGCACGAGAATCACCCCGATTCCGTGATTGGCCGACCTAGAGTGTGGAGACGATCCTCGAACTGGTTGAGGTATCCCGATTCCACATGTTGTTGAGCCATTGGACATGCCCGCGACCTCCTTGATTGACTCGCCACGCGTGGACGGTGCGCCGATTGACGCGCGCCTGCGCCGGGAATTCGTGGCGGTGATTGGTGTCGCCGCCGACCTGTTCACGCGGTTTGCCACCGACCACGAACTCGATTTACAGCGGGCCTGGCAGGTGGTGGCCGAGCATCAGCGTCACCTGAGCGAGGACTACCACGCAATGGTCGGCCTGGCGGTTCAGCCGCTGTATGACAGTTACCCTGTGCGGCACAGTGTGCAATCGTCGCTGCTGTCGATGGCGATGGGGATGGACGCCGAATTCTCGGAGGACGACCTGCGAACCATCGGTTTGGGAAGCCTCGTCCACGACGCCGGGATGCTGCTCGTTCCGTCGCGTTTGCTGGGGGTCGAGGCGATCACCGAACGCGACCGCCGCGAGCTGATGCGGCATCCGCTTCACGCCGCTGTGGCCCTTGATGAACACGCCGACGTTTCGCCGGCGGCCCGCTGCGTCGCCGCACAGATCCATGAACGGCAAGACGGCAGCGGTTATCCGCATGGCTTGAAGGGGGCGTCGATCCATCGGCTGGCCCGCTATGCCGCCGTGGCCGATGCGTTCTTGGGGATGATCTCGCCCCGCCCGCACCGGCCGGCGCATGAACCGTATCGGGCCATCGAAGAAATCCTGTTTGCAGCCCATCGCGGTCGGTTCGATGCCGCTGCCGTCCGCACGCTGCTGCGGGTCGTTTCGCTCTATCCAGTCGGTTCGTGTGTCTGGTTGAACGATGGCCGCGTCGGCCGTGTGGTGCGCAGCAACCCCGAGACTGTCGACCGTCCCGTCATCGTGGCGATGGATCTCAATCACGATGTGCCGAAGCTGGAAACCGTCGACCTGTCGGCGCAACCGTCACTGAACGTCGTCCGAGTTGGTGAACTGACCAGCCGGTCCGATCCGAAGCCTGCACACTCCGCGAACGGCCGGCCTGCCTACCGGGGCAGTCAGCCGCAGTAAGGCGATCGGCAAGATTTGGCATACAAGCACGCAGCGCAAGCAAGTGAGTTTTCAGGCACACTCACTCACTCACTTGCTTGCGCTGCGTGCTTGTATGTGGGCAAACTTTAATTTGCCGCGAGCCTAAACGGTGATCAATCATCATCGCAGTCCGGACTGTCTCACCACCGCGACCTGCAGGTCCATCACGTTCGTGTGCGTGGGACCGGTCTTCAGCAACCCGCCCGCTGCGGCAAAAAACGTGTGGGAATCGTTGATCGACAGCGCGTCGAAGGGATCGAGATGACGTCCCTTGGCGGGATCGCGCACGGCTGCGGAACAGGTCGCCCCCGCGGCGTCCGTGGGACCGTCCTCGCCGTCCGTCCCGCCGGACAGGATCGCGATCCCTTCCAGATCTTCGTCCCACAGGCGGCACAGGGCGGACAGCGCCACTTCTTGGTTGCGTCCCCCTCGTCGCGGCCGTGTCGTGGGTGCGAGTTGGACGACGGGTTCGCCACCGCCGATCAGACAGACCGATTGTCGATCGGCCGATGGCGCGGCGTTTGCCACAGTCGGGCGAAGTGCCAGACAGCGTTCCGCCAGATCCACGCCCACGTCACGAGCAATCCCCTGTCGGTCGCTCCCCAGCGAATGCACGTCATATCCGAGCAGACGGGCTTGATCGATCGCCGCCGTCAGCGCGGTCTCGTTGTTCCCGATGATGCAATTGCGGCAGACGACTCTTGATTCCGGTGCCGGTCTGTTGGCGGCGGCCTGACGCTGCAACTCATTCCAGATCGACTGGGGAATGTCGGAGCCGGCGTTCCGTCCCGCCAGGCGTTCCAGCACCGCAAGTGCCTCGGCGGCGGTTCCGTGATCGCAGACGGTCGGACCCGAAGCAATCACATCCAGCGGATCGCCGACGACGTCGGAGATGATCAGCGCGATCATCTGCCCGGCCTGTGCCGCCCGAACCAGACCACCTCCCTTGATGCGCGACAGCCGTTTGCGAACCGCGTTCAACTCATGGATCGTCGCGCCATTCCGGCTCAGCGTGCGCGTCATCGACTGCTTGTCCGCGAGGCTGATTTCGGGAACCGGCAAGGGGAGCAGGGCGCTGCCGCCGCCCGACAGCAGGACGAGGCACAGATCATCCGCGCCGAGGCCGGCAACCAATTCCAAGATCCGCTCGCTGCCGATGACTCCGGCCGCAGTCGGCTCGTTCAATCCCGCGGGTCGCGCGTCGTGCAGGTGAATCCGCCGCAGAGGCATGACGCAATCGGCGGGAACATTCACCCAGCCGCTGACCTTTTCGTCGACGAGATCCGCACCGAGCGCCCGCTCCAGTCCGCGGGCCATTCCACCGCCCGCCTTACCGGCACCGACGACGATCAACCGGCGCAGTGACCGGACGTCGAACTCTTCACCGCAGATCCGCAGGGTCGTTTCCATGCGCTGAACGGCGTTGCAAACCAGACGAGTCGAATCGACGGCCGCCACACCGGCGTGCCAGATCCGTTCCGCATCGCGCACCGCTACGGCAGACTCGGCGTCAGGCGGGTCAATCGGGGAATGACCCGAAGAAGAAATGGCATCGCGATCCATGCTGGTCGTTTCCAATGCGGAAAGAAGCGGGTTCGACCACGCCGATCCTACGGCAAACGAGGCATCACAGAAACGTTGCCAGTCGCCGGCGCGTTCAACAAGGAGGGTGTGGGAGACGTACGGGGTCGGGTGTTCGGTTTTTCGAAATTGGCGGGAGGTCAGTCGCACTTGCAATCCGAGTCCGCTTCCCGCCAATCCCGAAAAACCGAACACCCGGCCCCAAGCTTCACGCGCCTGACGCTAACAACCCGTGCGGTCTACGTCGGCGACGGACAGTGCGCGTGCATGATGGTCGTCACCGAGGCGACTTCGGCCTCGGTCAACAGGCCCTTCAGGCGTGACGGGAACTGGGGCGACACGTGCCAGCGGCCCAGGACGTCGAACAGTTGCTCCAACCGCTTCGGGTCGACCCCCATCTCGATCTTTTGCTGGAGCGATTCCGTCGGTTCCAGATCCAGGAACTGGCTGACGAGCAGGAAGTCGCCGTCGTTGGGGAGTTCCAAGTACAGCAACCGCAGTTCGCGGGCCAGGTACGAATCGACCGGCACCGCCAGATCGACGGGTCCGCCGCGCATCTGGTTCACGAACGCATCGGCGTCGCGTTCGACCAGCCGCGCGGCCGCTTCGCACGCGGCGTAGATCACGCTCTCGTCCACCAGGTCCGCCACATGCGCCTCGCGGCTGACGTGCCGCTGCCAGGTGGCGGCGAGCAAATCCAGTTGCACCTGCGGCGGAACCTCCCGCAGAAACGGGATCTCGCCCAAGTAACCGTACGCTTCGCCAATGTCGTTGGCGGAACGCTTGTGCAGGGACAACCGCTCGAACGTCTCGCGGAACGCAACGCGGAACGCGACGTAGCTGAGCAGTGACTGGGGCAGTGGTGTTTGGCAAATCTTGAGCATGTTTTCATGCTGATGGCCAAAGGGACCGGACACAAGTGCAATTCTCGCGGATTTGCGTGCGGAATCATCATCCCATGAATCACAGCCATTCCGAGCCTCCCCGTTTGCCGGATCGCGCGGACCGTCAAACTCCGTCGTCGCGCTGGCTGATCGCCGGCTGTCGTGCTTCAATGGTCACGCTGACGTGACCGACAAGAGTCCGAATCAGGTGAGCCGGGCGGCGTCAGCCCCCGGACTCCTCGCTGCGATCGCAAGAGTCCGGGGGC
>JAYTIB010000168.1:0-6068 GCA_043732205.1 Schlesneria sp.
TTTCAGGGTCACACGCACATCCCTGGCGTCTTCACCGAGGATCTGAATTTTCTCGCCCCGGAAGAGATCGACTTCAAGTACGAACTGGGGGCGAAGAAAGTGCTGGTCAACGTCGGCTCCGTCGGACAGCCCCGGAACGGTGATCCGCGATCGTCCTACGTCGTCTTGGACGGCAACATGCTCGAGTTCAAGCGGGTCGAGTACGACTTCACCAAGACGGCTCAAAAAATCTACGACATCCCCGACCTCGACAACTTCCTCGGCGACCGGCTTAAAGACGGTCGGTGACCGCCGGGCTGGCCGGAGTCGTTGGGTTGTGGTTGTTGCCTCGCACGGCCTGTCATCAGTGATCGGCGAGGCTTGTTCGAAAATGTGTCGCCCGATCGTGGCGGCGCGGTTTAACAGACGAGATCAGCATGGATCAGCGGCGGTTTTTGGCGTTCTTCACGGTCTCCATGTTGATCTGGTTCGGCTGGATTCATTTCCTCGTTCCGGCGCTGTTTCCACCGCTTCCGGCCAAGCCGCCAGTGGCCGGAAAATTGGACGGCAAGGATCCCATCAAGGATCCCGAGAAGGGCGATGACAAGGCGGCTGTCGGTGGACCAGTCCCGCCCGTGGTGGAGCTTCCCAAGCACCCCGCCAAGTCACTGTGGATCGGTCCCGACCAGGATGAAAAGGACTCGACCAAGTTGGAAGAATTCCTCTTGGCGGCCCACATCCGCAGTGAAGGGGCCAGCATTGAGGCGATCGAACTGACCGATTTGCGCCGCTACCCCGAGTTCGGTCATCGCGATCGCCGATTGCATCTGGTCGGTGCCAAAGCGGATTCCAAGAAGAAGGCTGGTGACTACGACAAGACCGACCGCCGGACGTTCGGGATGACGATTCCCGTGATCGACAAGCTGCTGCGTGACCAGCCTCTCGATCGCATCGCATGGGAGATCGCCGACAAGTCGTCCGACTCCGTGACCTTCAAACTGCGGTCGCCCGACGGGGTCTGGGAAGTCTCGAAGAAGTTCAAGCTCAAGCAACTCTCCGCCGCCGAACGGGACCAACCCGGTGTGCGTGAGAACATGGCGGACGGCTACAAGCTGACGCTGACCGTGACGCTGAAGAATCTCTCCGACAAACCAGAGGACATCAGCTACACGCTGCAGGGACCGACCGGTGTTCCACTGGAAGACGCGGACAATGCCTACAAGTACCGCGACGTCCGCATGGGGTTCGTGCGTGACGACGGGTCGGCCGTCGATGACAGCAAGATGGGCGCGACTGAAGTCGTGAAGAAGGAGAAGGGGAATGCGCCCGTCCTCTGGAAGCGGCCCATCAAGTACATCGGTGTCGACGTGGCGTACTTCGCGACCCTGGTTCTGCCGGGTCAGGACCAACTCAGCCAGCGGACGCTGGACAGCGCCTCGCCGGTGCTCGTGACCGAGAACAAGGAGTATTCCCAGTACAGCGACATCTCCGTCGATCTGACTTCGAAGACGTTCACCGTTCCCGCCCAAGACTCAGTTCAGCACGAGTACATCCTGTTTGCCGGTCCCAAGCGCCAGCAACTGCTGCAGCAGGTGTTCGCCACCGCCGTGTTGGATTACGGCTGGTTCGATTCGATCTGCCGCGGGATGGTCTGGGTGCTCAATCTGTTTCATTCGCTGGGCTTCAGCTACGGCGTGGCCATCATCTGCCTGACGGTCGTCGTCCGGACGATGTTGATCCCGCTCTCCAAGCATCAGGCGGTTCATGCGGCCAAGATGAAAGAGCTTCAACCCAAGATCCAAGCCAAGCAGAAGGAGTTGGAAGCCCGTCACGGCAAGAACACCGAGGAATACCTCAAGGCCTCGCAGGAATTGGTGGCCGAACAGTCCAAGATGATGCTGGGTGGCTGCCTGCCGATGTTCCTGCAATTACCGATCTTCATCGCGCTCTACCGGGCTCTGAGCAGTTCGATTGAACTGCGCATGGAGCCGTTCCTGTGGTTCGAGAACCTGGCGTCGCCCGATGCGCTGTTTCCGCTCCCCTTCAGGCTGCCGTTCCTCGGTTGGACGGAATTCAATCTGCTCCCGTGCATCTCGATCGGCCTGATGATGATTCACCAGAAATTCACGATGCCACCGCCGACGAATGACGAGCAGAAGGCCCAGTACAAGATGATGAACATCATGATGTTCGTCATGGGGGCGACGTTCTACCGGGTTCCCGCCGGACTCTGCCTGTACTTCATCTCGACCAACATCTGGAGCATGACCGAACGGTCGCTCTTCGAAAAATGGGCCAAGGCCAAGGCGCTGAATCCACCGGTGCCCGTGGCGGCGGCGGCCAATGGTGAACCGCCGAAGCCCTCTGCCTGGATGGAATGGCTGAAGCGTCTGCAGGCGGCGGCCGACAAGGACGTGTCGATCCGCAAAGAAGACAACGGTGCGGAACCCAAGGGTGGAGTCGGCAAGAGCGGGAAGAAACGCAAACGCTGATTCACCGCAAAGAAACCGGCAAAAACAATATCCCCGCCACTGGGCTTGCCCCGGTGGCTCGGCGGCCTTTGCGCTACTGGTGTCGTAGTGGTACGCGAATAGTGCAAAAGCCGTTGAACCACCGAGGTGAACTCGGTGGCGGGGTTTGTTTGGAGTTGCCGCTGGCCTAACGGTGAGATCAACACCGTAGCGGCCTGATCAAGACCCGTCGCACATCGACCAACGGAGCTCGCCCATTCATGTCGAATTCGCCGCGGGACTATTGGAGCTTCTTCTCAGCCGGCCGGATCGTGTTTGGTTCGGGATCGGTGAAGAGGCTGGCACCGTTGATTCAACCCTGGCGTGCGACGCGGGCGTTGATCGTGGCGGATGAACCGCTGGTCCGCGCGGGAGTCGTGGCGCGTGTCGAAGCGCCGTTGCGTGCCGCGGGTTTGACCGTGGACGTCTTCGATGGCGGCCAGCCCGAGCCCTCGTTTGCAATCGCCGACCAGGCGATCGCGTTCGCGAAGAATGCCCGTCCCGATGTGTTGTTCGGAGTTGGCGGCGGCAGCAACATGGATCTGGCGAAGGTCGTGGCGACCGTGCTCACTCACGGCGGAGCGTGCCGCGATTACGCGGGATTCGGCAATGTCCCCGGCCCCGTGATGCCGCTGGTCTGCGTCCCCACCACGGCGGGAACAGGAAGCGAAGTGTCACACGCCGCGGTGCTGACCGACACCGAGAACCAGATGAAGATCAGCATCCTCAGTCACTACCTCCGCCCGGCCTTGGCGCTGGTCGATCCCGAGTTGACGCTCACCTGTCCGCCCCGCGCGACGGCTGACAGCGGAATCGACGCGCTGACTCACGCGATCGAGGGGATGACCGCGACGCGATACAACGAGTTGGATGTACCGGCCGACGAACCGTTCCCGTATGACGGCAAACAACCGATCGCGGACTGCGTCGCCGAACGGGCGATCGAATTGATCGGGAAGCACCTCGTCAACGCGGTTCGCGAACCGGGCAACCTCGCGGCGCGCGAGGGGATGGCGCTGGCAGCAACATTGGCGGGACTGGCGTTCTCCAACAGCGCGGTGGCCGCGGTGCATGCGCTGGAATATCCACTGGGTGGTGCCCTGCACTGCTCGCATGGAGCTGGCAACGGACTTTTGCTGCCCTACGTGATGCGCTACAACCTGTCGGCCCGAATCCCCGAGTTCGCCCGCATCGCGCGTCTGCTCGGCGAAGACACAGCCGGCATTTCCGACGAGGCGGCCGCGCAGAAAGCCGTGACCGCGGTCGAGCGTTTGCGTCGCGAAGTCGGCATCCCCGAACGCATCCGCGACATCGGCGGCACGCTGGAACAGTTGCCGACCTTCGCGAAGAAAGCCTTCGCCATCAAACGCCTGATGCTGCTGAACGCGCGCCGTCCAACCGAGGAAGACCTGCTGGCGATCTTGCAGGCAGCGTACTGAGATAGTGGATGGTGGGTGGTGGATAGTGGGTAGGAAGCCACACTCTTGCTACCCACTATCCGCTTCTTCTACCTCGGCGGTGGTGGAAGTTCCTCGTAGCCCCGGCGTCGTTTCTTGAGCGGTGCCGGTTCTTCATCGTCCATGTTTGGGATTCGTGTTCCCGCCTGATCAGGGGACGACTTTGCCAACTCGTCCTGCGAGACGGTTTCCAGCGGAAGCTGACCGTTGATCGCGGTCAAGACGGCCGGCACGTGCTTTTGCCAAGCCTGCTGCCATTCGGTGCCGGTGTTCAGTTTCAATGAGATCACCGCGGCATCCAGCGTGCCATCCGCGAAGTCTTCCAGAGAACCCGGCACGAGCTCCACATCCAGCGGCTGACCGTTCAGTTGGAATTGCTTCTGCAATGCGGCGGCCGTCTCTTTGCCCGCTCGATTGTAGATCACGGTCGAGCGTCCGGTGGTCGACGTGAGATGGACCACGCGCCGCGGTCGGAACGAGTAGAGCACGTCCAGAATCGCATGCGTCTCGGCTTCACTCGCCGGGCCGGGGCCCGCCGACTTGTCGGGCAGGAACTGATAGCGGCGGCTGGGGAAATTGCGGTTGATCAGTACACCGTGGGCATTGCCCGGCATCTTCTTGACCAAGCCGTCCGGATTGCCGGCCCGCACGAGCAGCACTTCGTTTGTCTTCAGCAGATCGCTGTGTCGAATGAGGGCATCCGCCAACTCATCGTTCCAGCGGGTGGCAATCCGATCATTGCCATCCAGCCCGGCAATGATCAGGGTCCGCGTTCCCTGCCGGCCGAACCGTCGGGTGTGCATCGGCAGGTCGTTGTTGGTCTTGCCGATCACCTTCCATTCCGGATCGAAGACGGCCTGCTTCTCAGGCATCTTGCCCCCCGGCAACAACTCGGTCTTCGACGGCTTCGCCGCCACTTCCGGTTGGCGGATCAGTGAAGTGGACGGAGTCGGCGGAGTGGAAGGAGTCTGTGGAATCGGTTCGCTCTGCGGGTTCGCTTTCTTCGTGACCAACGTCGCCTCGTTGATCGCCGGCTTGCCAGGAGCTGGCTTGGCTTGCTTCACCGCGGCATCCGTAACCGGCCCCGCTTCCGTGTCATTCAACGCGTCTGTGACTTTCAACGGAGTCGGGTTCGACCCCGTTTGCAAATCTGGCTGCGCTGGCAAGTTTGGCTGAGCTTGATTGACGGCGGCACTGGCATCGGCGGGACCAAAGTCGGGGCTGGAGTTGTCGGGACGGGTCTCGGCGGGAGCGGCTTTGATCGCATTGAGGTCCGCTGGATCGCTCGTGGCGAACGGGACGGACGGCTCATCGCGAACAACATCCCCCGGGTGATCCGCCTGAGTGACGATGTCGGTCGGCAGCGGTACGGGGTTCGAATTCCCGTTGACGCGGACGAACTCGTCCAGCACCGAAGTGACTTCGGACCGCGCGCTGTTGATCGTGTCGCGGACCACCAGCGGTGGGTCGTCCGCCGGCGTCGTGACGTCACCGGACGCCGCAGCACTCAGCGTGTCGTCGGCCGACTGCCAGTCGAACAGCGGTCGGCTGGCCGTGGACTGGGAATCCGCCGCAGGCTGGGCGGCCTGATGCATGGTGGCATAGCCGATGCCGACGGCACCGACCGTGAGAACGGCCAGAAAAAGACGCACGTTGGTCTCCAGACTCGGCGCGGGGTGCGCCGTCGTGCGGACGGGAAAGGCGAGCGGCTCAACCGATTGAGTCACTCATCGCAAAGCTGCGCGGCATGGCAAGTATTGAGTGGCGGGATGAAAAGTTGTTGAGGCGTCTCTCAGGGTCGAGGCATCCATGGCGTCAATTCGGTTCAGCCCTAGGACCGACTGACGTTTGCGTGCCGGTTGGAAGCCGCAGGCGTAAAGGCCAAGGGAATTTGTCATTGGCTATTGATTGTTGACCACTGACCACTGACCACTGACCACTGACCACTGACCACTGACCACTGACCACTGACCACTGACCACTGACCACTGACGTTCTAGTCGTCGTCGATCCCTAGGCGGTACTTCATCTGCTCGAAGTTCCGGGAGAACTCTTCGGTTGACGAGTGGACATGCTCGGCCTCGGTGATGAACTTGATGTCTTCGCGGCAGGCCAGGCCGTA
>JAYTIB010000169.1:0-2261 GCA_043732205.1 Schlesneria sp.
CCCGTCCGCTTCTACTGGGTCCGCCGCGCGAGATGGCTGAAGTTGCACGGCCGAGTCGACACGGGCCACGTCACGCACTCGGTTGCGGTCGCCATCCCATTGCCAAACGCCACGACGCCAACATGATTCAGGCTATACCAGGATTTCCGTCAGCACATCGCCACCCACATCGGTCAGGCGGTAGTCGCGGCCGTTGAAGCGGTAGGTCAGCTTCGTGTGTTCGAGTCCCATCAGGTGCAACAGCGTCGCGTGCAGGTCGTTGACGTGGACCTTCTTCTCGACCGCCTTGTAACCGAAGGGATCGGTGGCCCCGTAATGCAGGCCCCCTTTGACGCCCGCGCCCGCCATCCAGATCGTGAAGCCGTTGGGGTTGTGGTCGCGCCCCTTCGCCCCCTGAGAATCGGACGTCCGCCCAAACTCGCCGCCCCAGATAACCAGCGTTGAATCGAGCATCCCGCGTGATTCCAGATCCGCCAGCAGGGCTGCCGCCGGTTGATCGGTGTGCAGACCGCACGAGCGATGATTGGTCTGCACGTCGGAGTGGCAGTCCCACGGCACATCGTTGACGCTGCCGTCGCCGCCGACTCCCTTGCCCGCGAAGATCTGGACGAAGCGGACCCCGCGTTCGACCAGCCGTCGTGACAGCAGGCACTGCCGGGCGAACGTCGCACATTCCGGGTTGTCCATCCCGTACAGCTTGTGAGTCGCCTGGGATTCCGCCGACAAATCCAGCGTTTCCGGAGCGGCGATCTGCATGCGATAGGCCAGCTCATACGAATTGATCCGCGCGGCGAGGTCCGCCTGCGTCGGCCGCGTGCCGGCATGTTCCTGGTTCAACTGTCGGATCAGATCGAGTTGCGACCGCTGTTGAACATCGCTGTGCCGGGCATCGCGCGCCAGGTTGTCGATCGCCTCCTTGCGCCGCGCATCCAGCGCCAGCGCCTGGTACGTCTTGGGGAGAAAGCCGGCCGACCAGATCTGGTCGTCACCGCGCGGGCGCGTGTCATGCAGGACGACGTACGACGGCAGGCTTTGATTCTGCGAGCCGAGTCCGTACGTCATCCAGGCACCCAGCGCCGGCAGACCGGGTCGGTTGGTGCCGCACATCAACTCGATCGACGCCGGGGCGTGGTTGTTCTGCTTCAGATGCATCGAATGCAGGAAGCACATCTTGTCGACATGCTGCGACAGGTGCGGAAACAGGTCCGAGACCCATGACCCGGATTCACCGTACTGCTTCCATTCAAACGGCGACTTCAGGCACTTGCCGCTGGTGGTGAAGAAGCCGGTCTTGGGGTCGGCTCCGGCGAGTGTTTCGCCATCCCGCTTTTGCAGTTCGGGCTTGTAGTCCCACGTGTCGACCTGCGACGGCGCGCCGGTCATGAACAGCCAGATGATCGACTTCACCTTGGACGGGAAATGCGGCGACCGCAGCGCGAGCGGATCGGGCGCGGCGGCGACGACGTCGGCCCGCGACTCTTCATGCAGCATGCTGGCCAATGCGAGCGACCCGAAACCAAGCCCCGCGCCCTGCAAAAAAAGCCGTCGCGCGCGAAGCACGTGATCAGAAGACGAATTGACATGAGACATCGTGAAGTTCCTATTGAGTGCCGTTGTGTGGCCACCGCATCCGACTCGGCAAACTTATTCCTCGGCATGTACGCGGACGGGGCGGGGCGCGAGTTCGACGCCTTTGTAGATCTCTGCCAGTCGCAGGGTCAGGTTCATCGACGGGATGGTGAGTTGCGACTCGATGCCGCGGGCCCGCAAGTAGTTCCAAGCATCGGTGTGAGTCGTCCGCCAGAAGACTTCCACCTGATGCTCCCACTGCGAAACCAGGACGTAGGCTTTCAGCGACGGCAGCGACTCGTAATGAGTGAACTTCTCACCCCGATCGTAGGCTTCCGTGGAATTCGACAGGACTTCGCAAACCATCTGCGGGTTGAGCAACACCATGCGCTTCGGATCGCCGAATTGAGGCGAGTCACAGGTCACCGACGTGTCGGGATAGGTATAAAGGCCGGTCGCTGAAATCTTGATTTTCGTGTCGCTGCTGTAGACCTTGCAGGGGCGGTCATCAAGGGCATTGATGAGTTCATACCCGAGGCGGACACCGAGTTCCGAATGTGTCGCCGTCGCGCCCGACATCGCGAACACTTCGCCCTTGTAGTACTCGCTCTTGAACTCCGCGAGTTCCTCTTGAGCCAGGTATTCCGCCTCGGTCAGAAGGCGGGACTTCGTCGAAATTGCTGACATGTTCT
>JAYTIB010000170.1:0-6059 GCA_043732205.1 Schlesneria sp.
GGGGCCGGAATGATCGTGAACAGGTAGCAGGGAAGAAACGTCGCCAGCGCCGCGACCGACGCGCCGGCCAGACCGGTCCAGAAATCGGCTCCGCTCAAACTTGTTTCGCGACCCGTCACGAGATAGCCGATGAAGCCGACCGTGATCACCACCGGACCCGGAGTGATCATCGCCACGGCGACGGCGTCAAGGAATTCGCGGTCGTTGAGCCACGCGTACTCCTTCACCACGCCGCCATACAGGAACGGCACGATGGCGAGTCCGCTGCCGAACACGAACGCGCCCGCCTTGGTGAAGAAGAACGCGATCTGCGTCAGCAGCTCGTTCAACGTCGCCTTCGCTGCCGGCAACACGGTGAGCGGGACTAGGAACCCGTTGGCCACGGTCGTCGAAGCCCTGCGCCACGGCGGCGTTCGAATCGCCCACACGATCAGGCCGGCACCGAGGAACAGCAGGATGTTCTCGTTCTCGGTGATGATCGTCGTCAGGGCGCTCACCAGGTAGATCGCCCACAGCAGCCAGGCCGTGCCGATCGTCTTCTGCGTCAGCTTGTAGGCGCTGATCGTGATGATCCCGATCACGCTGGCTCCGACCCCGTAGAACACGGCCTGCATCCAACTGATGCCGCCGTATTCGACGTACGCCCAACCGAGGGCCAGCACCATCAGGAACGAGGGGATCACAAACGCAATGCCGACGAGTGTCGCACCGAGCACGCTGTAATGGACGTACCCGAGATAGATCGCCAGTTGGGCCGCGAGCGGTCCGGGCATAAGCTGCGCCAGCGTCAGCCCCTCCTTGTACTCGGCCTCGGAAATCCACTTCTGGCGTTCGACCAGATCGCGGTGCATGTACCCCACCAACGCAACCGGCCCGCCGAAGCCAATCGTGCCCAGCTTCAATGCGTATCGCACCAGTTGCCACAGCGTGTAGTTCGGACCACTCGTTGGGGTCGGTTCCAACTTCGACTCATCGATTGTCGCCACGATCACTCCCTGTTTGAAAATCCGCCGCCACGGTAGCAAGCTGTTTTTGCTTTTGCATTCCCGCGGCTGACGAGTCCATGCTTCGTTCGGTCCCGTCATTCGTGCAATCATCGACACCGAGGCAAGCCTCCTGTCACTCACCGGGATCTTCGTTTCCGGCGGACACCAATTGCAGGTTGGAAGGCCGCTCCGCAGACTGCAACGGACCTGCCAACACAAACCGACAGCGCCGAGATGACAGTTGTCGTGACGTTTTTAGCCCGGAGGGCGGCAGATCGTAGCCCACGGCGCGAGCCGTGGGAGGTCGGCAGCAATCTCCATTCAGCCCGGAGGGCGACACATCGAAGGACGCTGCAAGTTCATCGAAGTATCGCCCTCCGGGATAATGCGGTCTCTTCGCCACTCAACCCACGGCTCGCGCCGTGGGCTACCATCTGCCGCCCTCCGGGCTGAAGAGCTGTCGTCCGCCTCAAGCGACAAAACGGCCAAGTGTTCGTTGTCGGTTTCACTTCCCGTTGAAGATGTCGTAGCACGGGTGATTCGCCTGCTCGACATTCTTCAATAGGCTGTTTGGGGCGACGGCAGACGATTCACAAATCGCGTGTCTCGTTATGCAGAATCGTGTGGGTCGGGTAATTTGCCGAGACCATGGGCATTCGAATTGTCATTTCCCCGCACGGGCGGTTGTTGTGTGAGGCTGTCGACGAGACGGCCGACGGCGGCGCGTTGAGTTCGGCGGATGCGGCGGCGATTCGCCAGGCGTTCGGGGATTCGTCGGCGGACGGGCTGTTGTGTCTGGTGATGTCCCGCGCGACAAGTGCGCTGCCGGCGGATCTGCTGTTCTGGCGCGACTGGGCGCGGCGATTCTTCGACGCGGTTTCTCATCTGACTGAGGAACAGTTGGCAGGACCCGCCGCGGTCGAAGGCTCGACTGGCAAGAGTGCCCGGAAGGTCGGGCATGACTCGCTGCCGCCACCCGATGATCTCGCGTTGGCGGTGCTGATCGCCGAGGCTCCGCCGATGCGCGGGCTGGAGTATCTGACATCCGACGTGATGCAGCGCCTGTGGGACGAGCTGATCCAGCGTGTGGCGGGTCGCGTCGCCGAGACCGCGGGCGGATGGCCCGTGTTCCTCCGAGCGGTCAATCCGCAATGGCATTTGCTCGGTCGGGTCACGTTTCATCTGGCGGAGAACAAACGGGATGAAAGCCGGCCGTTTGCGTTCCTGGCCACGTACACGCACCGCATGACGGCCAAGGCGCAGGTGCAGCATCTGCCGTTGGCCGAGGCCCTCAAACAGTACGCGGGCGAACACGACCGGACCAAGCTGGCGGAATTGCTGGTGCCGGTGAAAACGGCCGCGGATGCCAGTGCCGTCATCAAAGAGATGCTGTCGTCGCGCGCCTTGTTTCAGCCGCAGGCGTGGACGATTCAACAGGCATACCGGTTTTTGCGCGACGTTCCGGTGATGGAACAGAGCGGACTGGTCGTGCGTGTTCCCGACTGGTGGAAGTCGCGCCGGCCGCCGCGACCGCAGGTTCAGGTCCGCATCGGCGAGCAGCGCATCAGCGCGATTGGACTCGACGGATTGCTCGACTTCTCCGTGAGTCTCGCGCTCGATGGGGAACCGTTGACCGACGCCGAGCGCCAACAGTTGCTCGCGGCAACGGACGGTTTGATGTTCCTGCGCGGCAAGTGGGTCGAGGTGAATCGAGAGCAACTTCAGGAGGCGCTGTCGCACTGGCAGCAGTTGCAGCAACAACACGCCGGCGGCATCGACTTTTTGCACGGGATGCGGCTGTTGGCCGGCGCAGCGCTGGATGGCGATGCCGCGCCGCTCGACGAGACCGCCGATTGGATCGGCGTTTCGGCGGGAGACTGGCTGCAATCGACGCTCGCGCAACTGCGTGACCCCAGCGGCGTGAGCGGCTGCTCACCCGGAGAAGGTTTGAACGCGACGCTGCGACCGTATCAGGCCGACGGTGTCCGCTGGCTGTGGTTCATGACGCGACTGGGACTCGGCGCGTGTCTGGCGGATGACATGGGGCTGGGCAAGACGATCCAAGTGATCGACCTGCTGCTGCGACTGCGCCAGGCAGACGTTGCGCCTCCGGCCGCTTCAACGGACCGACGCCAGTCTCAACCGGCACCGACAAACCCGAGTTTGCTAGTCGTCCCCGCGTCGCTCGTGGGGAACTGGAAGCAGGAGCTGGCGAAGTTCGCGCCGCAGCTCCGGGTGTTCTACGCGCATCGATCCGAGTGCGATGCCGAAACGCTGGACCACGTCGCCAAGCAGCCACAGACGGAGCTCGGTCGATTCGATCTGGTGGTGACGACATACACGCTGGCGCGCCGGGCCGAATGGGTCGCGGCGATGTCCTGGAGGCTCGTCGTGTTGGATGAAGCCCAGGCGATCAAGAACGTGTCGTCGGCGCAGACCAAGGCGGTGAAGAAGCTGAACGGGGTCGGCCGGATCGTGCTCACGGGAACGCCCGTCGAAAACCAACTCGGTGATCTCTGGTCACTGTTCGACTTCTGTTGCCCCGGCCTGCTGGGGTCGCCGAAGCAATTCAAAGAGTTCGTCAAACGGCTCGACAAGCGTCAGGATGCGAACGCCTACGGACCGCTGCGGCGACTCGTCCAGCCGTACATTCTGCGACGGTTGAAGACCGACCCCACGATCGTCCCGGACCTGCCGGACAAGACCGAGATGCGCACCGAGTGCGGCCTGTCGAAGAAACAGGCGGTGTTGTACGAACAGGTCGTCCAGGATCTCGCCACGCAGCTCAAGGACGCCGATGGAATCAAGCGCCGCGGTCTGGTGCTGGCGATGCTGATGCGGTTGAAGCAGGTCTGCAACCATCCGTCACAGTTCCTCGCGCAGCCGGAGTTCGCCGGTGCGGACAGCGGGAAGTTTCTGCGGCTGGCGCAGATCTGTGAACCGATTGCCGAGCGACAGGAAAAGGCGTTGGTGTTCACGCAGTTCCAGTCGATTTGTGATCCGCTCGCGAAGTACCTCGGCCACGTTTTCGGCCGGCCCGGTCTGGTGTTGCACGGCGGCGTGCCGGTCGCCAAACGCAAGGGGTTGGTCCAACGGTTTCAGGACGACGAAGCGATTCCGTTCTTTGTGATCTCGGTGAAGGCGGGAGGGACGGGACTCAACCTGACCGCCGCCTCGCACGTCATCCATTTCGACCGCTGGTGGAATCCCGCCGTCGAGAACCAGGCGACGGACCGCGCCTTCCGCATCGGCCAGAAGCGGAACGTGCTCGTTCACAAATTCGTCTGCCGCGGCACGCTCGAAGAGCGGATCGATCAGATGATCCGGGACAAGCAGGAGATCGCCGACGAGATCCTCGGCGGCAAAGCGGAGGGCGAAACGATGCTCACCGAGATGAGCGACCGCGAACTGCTGAACTTCGTCGCGCTCGACATCACCCGCGCCGCGGACGAACCGCTGGAGGGATAGCGATCGGGACGAACCATCAGCCGGGATCGTATCTGAAGACGGAGCGCCGTCGGTGCAACCGATGGGATTTATGGGAGTCATGGGAATGATGAGTCTCTCGTGGTTCGCGTGTTTCATCGCTCTCATGGTTCCCATTCGTCCCATGCTTCCCATCAGAAACGAGCCAACCGACCGGGCCCTTCGTCTTGGTGCCAACAAACACTTGCGTCATGCGGCCCAAATTCGCATCCTACCCCGCGTTCGCGTCCACCGTTTCGATCCACTGGGAAAGGGAGTTCCATCATGAGCTGGGGTTACTACGGTTTTCGAGAGTACGTTCCCGTTGCGCAAAAGAAGGCCAAGGGAGTCAAGCACGCGGCCCAGGTCGCGAAGAAGCAGGGACGCCAGCCGGCCCCCGTGCAACTCGCCGGTCGCAAGATCGCCACGACGTTCTGGGGCAAGGCTTGGAACGAGAATCTTGAAGCGTACAGCGACTACGCGAACCGCTTGCCGCGCGGTGCCACCTATCTTCGAAACGGTTCGGTCGTGGACCTGGTCATCAAGCCGCGAAAGATCGAAGCGATCGTCGCCGGTTCCGAAACGTACACCGTCTCGATCACCATCGCCGGACTGAAGCCGAAGACTTGGGAGCAGATCAAGCAGGACTGCGCCACCTCGATCGATTCGCTTCTCGACCTGCTGGCCGGCCGGTTCTCCGATGGGGTGATGCAACGGCTGACGCGGCAGAACGAGGGCCTGTTCCCCGCGCCGGGTGAAATCCAGATGAAGTGCAGTTGCCCCGACTATTCGGACTGCTGCAAGCATCTGGCGGCGGTGATGTACGGCGTGGGAGCACGACTCGACACTCAGCCGGAACTGCTGTTCGTGCTGCGCGAAGTCGATCATCAGGATCTCGTATCGCAGGCGGTCGCCGAAGGGAATCTCGACCGCGAACTGCGTGGCGGCGGCGGGGCACACCTTGAGGGGGATCTCGGCGCCCTCTTCGGCATCGAGTTGGACTCGGCAACGAAGAGCGCCGCGCCTACCAAGCGCAAGTCAAAGCCCAAGGCAGGCTCGGCACAGACCGCGGTGCCAAGCCCGGCCCCGGTGATTGTCACGACCACAGCGACAAAGACAGTGACAAAGAAGGTGCCGGCTGTTCCGAAAGCCTCCGCCAAGACAGCAACCCCGGTCAAGAAGTCGGCGGTGACATTGAAGAAGCCCGCGGCGGCCACCCGCAAACGAAGCCCGTCCGCACAGACGGTCACTTCCGCGACTGTTGCCGCGACCGCCGCGAAGGAAGCCACGGCGACCGCGAAGCCAAAGGGTCGGCGAGTCACCGCCGCCTCGAAGAAACCAGTGGCCGCAACGGCCCGCGTCAAACGGCCCCGCTGATGGCCTTCTGAAAATCGTCGGCTAAAGCGCTGTCCTTTTTCGGTTGTCCACCAATCCTGTTGAAAGTTGTGCGACGTGAGCGGCAAGGCGCTAGCCCAATGGCACTTACTTTAGGAGTCTGGTTTGGGTCCGTGAGTTTTGGGTTTTCGCTTTTTGAATTGGGTGGATTTTGGTCGTCGGGCGTAGGCTTCTCGTTCGAACGAACGGCCGGGACGATTGGGGAGTTTGTCT
>JAYTIB010000171.1:0-15546 GCA_043732205.1 Schlesneria sp.
TGGTTGATGCGCGGCGTACGGGCGAATTCACCCATCCAGACGATGACGGTGTCTTCGAGCATCCCACGCTGCTTCAGGTCGGCCGTCAAACCGGCGATCCCCGCGTCCAACGCGGGCAGACGCTGCGTCTTCAGGGTCTGGAAGACGTTGGCATGCAAGTCCCAACCACCGAAATCAACTTCGACGAACGGAACGCCGGCTTCAACCAAGCGGCGAGCCATCAACAGGCTCTTTCCGAACTGGTTGCCGCCGCCCATGCCTCCCATCGCTCCCGGAGCAGCCGGAGCCGGGCTGTACATGTCCAAGATTTCCTTCTTTTCGTCGGCGACCTTGAACGCGGCCATCTGCTTCGAAGTCATCAGGTTGACGGCCTTCTGGTAGATGTCCTTGTGGGCCTGGCCGGACTCGCCACGCTGCGAACCGATGAAGTTGTCTTCAACGACACCCAGCATTCTCAGTCGTTGATCCAACCGATCCGGGCCCAAGTCGCCCATGCTGGCATTGCGGATGTTGCCGCTGTTGTCGACGAGGAACGGAGCGTGGGACATGCCCATGAATCCGGGGCTGCTGCCGCCGCCACCGATCGAAACGAACGCGGGGATCTCCAATTCCTTGCGCTTCGTGCCGAGCTCGTAGCTGACGACCGAACCGAACGCCGGATGAACGACGGTCGGGTTCGGCACGTAGGCGGTGTGCATGTAGTAGCGGCCGCGACCGTGATCGGCTTCGCGGGTGCTCATCGCGCGGACGACAGAGAGGTTGTCCATGACCTGAGCGGTCTTGGGCATGTGCTCGCTGATCTGCAGATCACCCTTGGTCGAGATCGGCTGGAATTCCCCACCGTTCTTGGAGCCGGGCTTGAGATCCCAGATGTCAATCGTCGGCGGGCCGCCGCTCATCCACATCAGGATGCATGACTTGTTACGTTTCTTCAGTTCTGCCGCGTTGGCCTGCACGTGGGCAATAAAGTCGAGGGCGGGAATTGTGGCGGCGCTGGCTGCCAAATGCCGCATGAAGTGCCGTCGAGACATTCCGGATGGCGTCGAGAGTTGCATGAATAGCTCCTGATTGTTGGAAGGACCGAGTAACTTTGGATTCAAGACCAAGGAAAGCGAACACCACACGACGGGTGATCAGTGATTGAAGATGAACTCGTTCGAATTCAGCAACGCCCAGAACAAGTCCTGATAGACCGCCAAGGGGTCGCGGGTGCTCTTGAGATACTTCTGAGCCGTCGCCAATTCAGCCTTGGTTGGCTGGCGACCCAGTGAAGTCAGGTACAAGCGACCAACCTTCTGCATCTCATTCCCCTTACCGGACAGCACTTCACCCAGATGGCTGCCGGCCTTCACACTGACTGCGTCTTTGACCAGATCGCCATTCATCATCATCAGTGCTTGGGGGATGGTTCCATCGAATGAGTTCGACTCTTCGCCATCATCCGTGCCGAAAGTCCGCACGAACTGCTGCAACCATTCCTGACGCTGCTTCTCCGATTGTTCCCAGCCCGAGCGCCCCGACTTGTGGGCGTTTGTGGCGACAATCAGCGAATCGTACAACTGCTCGGCATTCATCGATTTGACATAGACATGTGTGAACAGCGCCGTCTCGCCCGCCGACGGATTGTCGCGTTCATTCTTCTTCGTCCCGCGACTGGTCAGATTGTAGGCTTCGCTGTTGGCGATCCAACGCATCAACTGCTTGCAGTCATAGCCACTCTTCACGAATTCGGTCGCCAAGTAATCCAGCAAGGCCGGATGAGTCGCCGGATTGTGTGGGCCCAAGTCATCAATGGGTCGGGTGAATCCGTAGCCAAAGTAATGGCTCCATGTGCGGTTCACCATCGCCATCGCAATCATCGGCTTTTCGCCAGTGACCATATGCTTCGCCAACTCTTTGCGGCGATCGGTCGAGTCCCCCGGATCAACTTCGTCACCGAAATAAATCGGATACGCCACCTGCATCAGGCCGTTGCGTTTTTCGAAGTAAACCGGTCCGGAGAAATTACGCTCGACGATCTCGGAGTAATCATCCACCATCCGGCCCGATTTGGGGTCGAACTTTCGATGATCAATCTTGCCGGTCTGGCGGAAGAAGCTGTTGAACTGCCAGAACTGATCCTGCTTCCAGTCATTAAACGGATGGTTGTGGCACTGCGTACACTGCACTTGCATGCCCAAGAACAACCGAGTCGTTTTAGCCGTCATTTGGACAGCATCGTCTTGGTCTTGCATCTGAGCAAGCAGAAAGTTGACGGCCCCGTTCTCTTCGTAGTGACCTTCGGCAGTTACCAGATCCGAGACGATGTCCTTCCAAGGACGGTTTTTGCCAAACGCTTCCCGGAAGAACTTCTGCATTCCGGCGCGGCTGACGCGGCGTGGCGTCTGCTGGCCGATGCACAGATTGGTCCAGACTGTGGTCCAATTGCGAACGTAGGCGGGATCATCAAGCAGCTTGTCGATGACTTTGGTTCGCTTCGCCTTGTCCTTGTCGGCCACAAACGCTTCCACTTCTTCAAGGGAAGGGACGTGCCCGACAATGTCCAAGTAAACCCGGCGCAACCACTCATGATCATCCGCCACGGGTGAAGCAACAACTTCGTTGTCCTTCCAAGCTTCGCGAATCTGGCGATTGATTTCCGTAATGATCACGTCCGATGAACCGGTCGTGAATTCCTCGGCCGCGAAGGCCGATCCTCCTGCCACAATCAGTGCGAACGCGGTTACGCTGAACCAGGCGCCACACGAGGCCGCCAGACTTTGCCGGGTCTGACATTGTCGTATCATGGACTCGCCACCCTTTCCGCTGAAACTCAGGATCTGCCGACGCTACTGTTTTCCTTGGAGGACTGGTGCTGTCGCCCGCCAAGTCTCAGGATTACCTACTCCGCGTCGGAAACGTTCGTGAAGATGTTATCAAAAAAAACTCGCCCGTCCAATCAAGTTGATCCAAGTTCCCAATTGGCAAGCCGTTGAGGCGGCTGAGTGACGTGCCGATCCGAGAGTCACCGTGAAGGAATCCGGTAGACTTCCGTTGTCCATGCACTGAAAGGAGACGACAGCAATGAACCCGCCGTCATCGATATCGATTGATCTGTCCGGAAAAGTCGCCGCCGTCACAGGGGGCGAGAGTGGGATTGGCAGAGCCACCGCCCGCCGCTTGTCGCAAGCCGGCGCGCGGGTGTTCGTCTGCGACCGAACCCTGACAGACGTGAATCGCCCGGAGTTTGAACGCCTCGGAATCATGTCGTGCCAATGCGATGTCCGCTCGCTTCCGGACTTGGAATCCTGGATTCACACCAGTGCCGAACAGGGCGGGCGGCTCGACATCCTCGTCAACAACGCCGGAATCGGCATGACCAAGCAGATCGACGGTGTGACCGAGCAGGACTGGGACGATTGCCTGGGGATCAATTTGAAGGCGGCGTTTTTCGGGTGCAAGTTCGCCATTCCCTATCTTCGCCAGGCGGACGGTGGCACGATCATCAACACGGCCAGCAATGCCGGGATCCTCCCCCGAGCGCACGACCCTGTTTACTCGATCAGTAAACAAGCACTGGT
Source organism: Schlesneria sp. (assembly GCA_043732205.1). Taxonomy (GTDB): domain Bacteria; phylum Planctomycetota; class Planctomycetia; order Planctomycetales; family Planctomycetaceae; genus Schlesneria. The sequence continues at coordinate 3,561 of JAYTIB010000171.1, forward strand.
CGGCCTGACGAAAAGCCTTGCGCTGTGCCATTCCGCGGACCGCATCCGGGTCAACGCGGTCTGTCCAGGTCCGGTGGGGGATACCGGCATGATGAACGCCGACCTCGCCCGCGCCACTGATGTCGAAGCCACGCGCCAGCAGTTCATCGCCGCCAGCCCGCTGGCCCGGGCCCACCGACGGATGATTACCCCCGAAGAGGTGGCCGAAGCGATCCTGTACTTGGCCAGCGATGCCGCCGCGATGGTGACCGGCACCTTGATTGCCATCGACGGCGGGAAATCACTCGGGGTTCCGCCTCAGCGGTAGATGGCTGAGCGTTAGGAACTGGTCCAGAATAACTTCCCGACTGTAGTCCGGACCCCCAGGTCCGGACGAGCCCATTCGCAGCCGCTTCGACGATTTCGTCCGGACCTGGGGGTCCAGACTACGTCACCTTGAATCGGGAAGTTATTCCGGACCAGTTCCTTAGCTCCTCATCACGGCGTTCGCGGTTCAGTCGCCGGCGGCGGACTGAGTCGTTTGGCGGCTTGGATCAGATCGAGGAATTCGCGACGTCGACCGTTCGCGTCGGTCCCTTTCGCCCCCTGAGCGGTTTCGTAGAGATCTTCCAGAGTCCACTGACCCTTGAATTGCGAGTGCTTCAAATGCATTCCGAAGGAGGCGACGGAGGCCGCCCACAAGAAGTCTGCGGACGGAACAACCTTCTTGCCCGCGATGTCGTCCACCACGTAGTCGACCGTCTTGACACTCGTGTCGGCGGTCGGTTGCTTGTACCGCAGTTTGACGGTGAACAAGTCGTCGGCCGATTCGGCGGGAATGTTACCTTTCACGGGTTCGTCGGCCGGCGCGGGCTCCTTGGACGCATTGCCGTACTTCAGCGGATCGACGGCCTGAGTCTTGGGCCACAGGCCGCGTGGCACGATTTCATAGAGGGCCGTCACCGTGTGACCGGCACCGATCTCGCCGGCATCTTTGGTATCGTCGTTGAAATCGCGGGCGGCGAGAGCGCGGTTTTCGTAGCCGATCAGCCGGTACGCACCGACCGTCAGCGGATTGAATTCGAGCTGGATCTTCACATCCTTCGCCACTGTGTACAGCGTGCCGGTCAACTCTTCGTTGAAGACGCGGCGGGCTTCCTTGAGGTCGTCGATGTAGCCGTAGTGCCCGTTCCCCTTGTCGGCCAGTTTTTCCAGTTTGGCGTCCTTCAGGTTCCCCATGCCGAACCCGAAGATGCTCAGGAAGACTTTGCTCTTGGCCTGTTGCTGGATCAGTTGCACCAGTTGGTCATCGCTGCTGACGCCGACGTTGAAGTCGCCGTCGGTGCAGAGAATCACCCGGTTTTCTCCCTCACCGTTGAAGTGACGCAGCGCTTCTTCATAGGCCAAGTTGATCCCGGCCGCGCCATTGGTTGAGCCACCGGCTTGCAGAGCTTCAATCGACTGCATGATCCGAACCTGGTCGGAGCCGGGGGTTGAGGCGAGCTTCACTCCGGCATCGCCGGCATAGGTGACGATGGCGATCCGATCCCGTTCGTTCAGTTCTTCGGCGAGCATCGTCATCGCCTGTTTGACGAGCGGCAGTTTGTTCGCGGCCTGCATCGAACCGGAGACATCGAGTAGAAACACAAGATTCGTCGGCGGGCGTTTCGCCTTGTCGATGGTGCGAGCCTGCAGGGCGATGCGAGCCAGATAGTGCCCGCGTTGCCACGGGCAGGGGGCTGCATCGGCGGTGACAGAGAAGGGCTCGCCCTCCTTCGGCCGCGGGTAATCGTAGGTGAAGTAGTTGACCATCTCTTCAATCCGCACGGCTTCGGCGGGCGGCAACTGCCCCTGGGTGAGGAACCGCCGGACGTTCGAGTACGAGGCGGAATCGACGTCGATGGAGAACGTCGACAAAGGCTGTTGAGCCGGCGTCAGAAACACGTTTTCGACGGGGGCTTCGTAGGTTTCGGTTCCGGAGCCCTTCGATGGATCACCTGAGCGACCTTGCAATTCGCCTTCAGCTCGCGGATAGAAATACTTGGAGGTATGGCCATCCTTATTGAACTTGGACTCTTTCGCGGTAAGCCTCTCATCCTGGGTGGTTACTTGGTCTTGAGGACGAGCCGCATTACTTCGATCAGTGCCGTGCGTGTCTTGACCAGCGTCGAAGTTCTGCTTTTTTCTCGTCGCGGGGTGCTCTTCCGGCATGAACTTCGGCCCCGGCTTCGGTTTGTTGTCGGGACCGCTGTTGCTTTTGACCAATGCCGACTTCGCCGCGATTGACATCCGCCCGCTCGCCGCGTTTTCGAAGTTCGCATCAACTGGTCCGGCAACGTCTAGTTTCGGCTTCGGATCGCGACTTATGATGTTATATCCTCCATCCGGTGCCAGGTCCGATGCTCGCGGCGGGTCCGAAATCGTTTGCGACACCAGATCGGCCAATTCGCTGTTGGTCTGAGTTTCGCTGTCGGCCTGAGTAGAGGTCCGTGACGAAGCAGGGGCTTTCGTGTTAACGACCGCGTCACAAAAGGTGAGTCCGGAAAGATCGGATGAGTCATGTTGCTGAAACACATTCTCAGACGACACCAAAGGTTTTATCGAATCCGTGCGCTGAGACGGCAGGAACGGCCAGACGATGGCCATGAACGCGATCGCGGCGGAGGTTTCCACTCCTGCGAGGATCCAATGGCGGGGTGTCCACCGGCGTGTTGGCTTCGCGGAGGACGCGAAGAGCGGCGAGGTGGCGGGCCTCGCGGTCACAGAGATCGCGAGCTCACTTCGTTGGTCCGGCGTCAATGTGGGAACAGGCTCGCGAGCGAGTTCCGACCGCAGCATGCCGGCCAGATTCTGCAACTCGGCAAGCTCCGCTTGAAGCTCGGGCGATGTCGCGAGAAGTTGTTCCACTTCGGCGCGCCCTGCGTCGTCAAGCTCGCCGAAGGCATAGGTTGTCAAGCGGTCATCGTTGGTGTCGAAGGTGGTCGTCGTCATGGGAAACTCCCCGTTTGGCGGGTTTCAGAAGTAATGGTTTTTGATGGACGTTGGTCGATCGCGGATCGCGGAATCGCCGCGCGCGTTCGTTCACAAATTGAAAATCACGCGGGATCTATTCGCTGTCTTTCATCAGGGCCCGCAGCCGCTTCAGGCCGGCGTGCAGCAGGAATCCGACGTTGGAAATGCTGTGTCCGGTGATCCCGGCGATTTCGCGGTACGTCAGGTCGTCTTGAAACTTCAAACGGATCACTTCCTGCTGGTTGTCAGGCAGGACTTCAAGCAGGTTGAGCAGGCGGGAACTTGTCTCGCGCAGCGCGAGCAATTCCGGGGGACCGGCTCCGCCGGGCAGGGTCAGCAGGTCCAGGTCCGAGGCGACCGACATGCGTTGCTCCTTTCGTTGAACATCCAATGCTCGATTGCGGCAGACGTGAAACAGCCACCGCGCCAGGTGTCCCTCCAACGCGGCCCGATCCTCGCGGCACACCCGCAGGAACGTCTCCTGCACCACGTCCTGGGCCAGTTCCAGATTCCCCGTGATCCGCTGGGCATATCTCAGCAATGGTCCCTCGTATTGATCGAGGATCGATTGCAGCCAGGCGGCGGAATCCGGGCTTCCGTCAACAAGATGGACCACTTCAGAAGTCTCGATCGGTACGTACGCCGACTGCACGAGGGACTCGTGCAGCACCATTCGAGTTGTCGCCGGACTGGTCATCCCCGTCTCCGAGGTTAATTCACCGATCTGGCCCTAATGACGCACGACCGTCTGTTTTGTTAGACGAATTCCCGGAAAAAAATCCGTCAAACTCGTTTGCCTTGGATTCAATGGGCTGCCCGCGCCGCAGTCTGGCAGCCATTTGAAAGACGTGGAGTAGGCGGCTCGCCTGCTCGTTTGTCCAGTTGGCTCTCGCATCTCCAGTTGAAGAGCACAGGCGGGCCGCCCGTGCTACGGATCTTTCAACAGACTGCTAATACGGCGGCAGCAACCGGCGGAAACCGTGCGTCAGGACGATCGCCAGAAACACGAGGTTGCGGCCCAGCACGGCCAGCCAGTTGATGCCGCGTGGAGTCGGAGACACTGGGACGTCTGGTTGCCGCGCGGCCGTTGACATTCCGGTCTCGCCAAACCGCCGCTGCAATTCTCTGGCAAGCACAGACTTCATCCACGACACCGAGTACGGCCATTCGATCAGGCGTTGCAGCCACTCTTGGGGGATGGACTCCACTCCGCAGGTGGCCCCCGCAAGGCCGCCGAGAATCGCCGCCGTGGTGTCGGTGTCGCCGCCGAGCTGGATGATCTCTTCCACGGGTCGACGAAATTCGCCCGGCCAGCGCAGCCAGCAGAACAGGACCGCGGCCACGGTGTGAATGATGTAGCCGCTGATCCCCCGGTCCAAGCCCAGGCGCGCGGCGAACTCGGTTGCGGACTCGTCGGCTGCGAGTGACTGTTCCACAGCCGCCAGTGTCCGCAGCCACTCATCATCGAGCGGTTGTTCGCGGCAGAGCTGTAGGAACTTCGTCGAATCGATCGGCGAACCGTTCGCGTGAACTGCCGCTCTCGCTCCCAATGCGATCAACAGCGCCCCGATCTCAGCCCGCGGATCGACATGGGTCATGCGCGTGGCGACTCGGACGAACTCGTGCAGCGGTTCACCGTCGCGGTGCAGGCACAAACCCAGAACACCCGCCCGCATCGCGGGACCATTCCCGGCCGATCGAACGCCGCTACGGTCCGGGCTCCAACCGAGCCACAGTCGCGCGATGGACTTGGCGGTCGCCATCCCTGTTCCCGCCGGCAATGCCAACATCCACCAGCGCAGCTTCCAAGCCAGGCACCGCACAAATCGGGCGGAGTCAGTGGGCTCGGCCAACAGGGCCAGAGCTGTCATCCGCATGTGCTCGGTGTCATCGCTGACCATTCCCCGTCCGAAGACGAGGCGATGACCGAGCGGCGCGACTCCGTAAATTCGCGCGGCGCGTCGGCGCGATAATCCTTCGCGCGGCAATCCCAACGCATCACCCACAGCCATCCCCAGGACGAATCCTGCGAAAGGGTCAATCGATGTCAACGTTTCAGTCATGGAACTCATCGCGTTGCATTGGCTCCGATGAAGTACAGGCCGGCGTAGACCTTCGGGTCAATTAACTTTCCTTCGGCGACCTGGCCTGCGAGCCACTTCTTGATCGTCCGCAGTTTGGGTGTCTGCACTTCGATCTGCTCGTGCTCGACTCCGCCGCCGGCGTTGACTCGCGTGACTCCGCGGGCGAGGAAGTAGGACACGATTTCCGACGTCAATCCGGGTGACGAGGGGCAGTCTGCCAGATGCTCCAGCGATTCGGCGTGAAAGCCCGTTTCCTCGACGAGTTCCCGCAGCGCCGAGACGGCCACCGCCTCGTTCTCCTGTCCCTGGATGTCGCCGCTGAGTCCCGCCGGCAAGTCAATCACTCGTCGTCCGACCGCCGGTCGGAACTGGTCGGTCAGCACGAATTCCCGCACATCGGTCACGGCCACAACAGCCACCGCGCCGCGCGCGTTGATCCGTTCGGCAATCTCCCAGACACCATCGCGGACCAATCGCAGGAACTTCCCCTGGCCGAGCACTGTTCGAGTTGATTTCGGTTTGGCCATGTTGGGTCCGAGGTGGTGGGTAGTGGGCAGTGGGTAGTGGATAGGCAGAGGAAGACAGAGGTCTTGATGAGCCACGATTCATCGACGTCCTCATGGCACATTGTTCATGGCTCGCTTGATCACCACGAGAGTGGAATCATCGTCCGGTGGGTTTGGGCCGTGAAATTGTTGAACGGCTTCGCTGACTGCCGCCACGATCCGGGCCGACGGCTGATCGCAACAGGATTGAACCACGTCCTGCAGACGCTCGACGCCGAACATCGCTCCGGCCGGATCGCGCACTTCGATCACACCGTCCGTCCCCAGGATCAGCAGGTCACCCACCGCCATCGTCAATCGCGGATTCACCGTCCCCACTGGAATCGAGGGAAAGCCCAAGGGCAACCGTGTCGCCGCCATTCGCCCGAACGCGCCGCACGCGCGGTTGAAGTGCAGGGCGGGTGCGTGTCCCGCGTTGGCGAACCGGACCTCGTGCGATGCCGGATCGAGCGAGACCAGCAGGAACGAAATGAACTTTGACTGCTGGAGATCTGCCGCAATCGATTCGGCGAGCAACTCCACGATCCGATCGGGGTCGGCAACCGTCCTCGTCAGAACGTGCAGCATGGCCCGCAGCGACGCCATGATGAGCGACGGCCCCATGCCATGTCCGCTGACGTCGCCCACGACGAAGCAGGTCCGGCCGTCCGGCAGGGACAGCCAGTCATAGTAGTCGCCGCTCACAAACTCGGCGGGTTGCCACCAGCAGGCCACATCGTAGCCCGCCACGTTGGGCAGCGATTCCGGCAGAAAGCCGCGCTGAATGCGGCGGGCCATTTCCATCGACTGCTTCAGTTCGTGGGTCCGCAGCGATTCTTCCTGCAACCGCCGCCGTTCCAACGCCGTGGTGGCATGCGCGGCGAATGCCTGAATCAGTTGCTGGTCGAACTCATCGAAGTCGCCGTCGATCTTGTTGAGCAGTTGCAGGACTCCGACGAGTCGCTCGTCGATGTGGGAGATCAGCGGCGTCGCCAGGATGTTGCGGGTCAGATACCCGGTCCGCAGATCGACCGACGAATTCCAGCGGTCGTCATGCCGAGGATCGGAGACATCCGCCAACTGGCGGTTCCGGGCGACCCAACCGCAGATGCCGTGCTCGGTGCCCAACCGGATTTCGCGAATCTCCAGTTCCGTGACCACGCGGGTGTAAAGCTGGTTCTGCGCTTCGTCGAGCAGGAACAGGCTGGCCCGTTCGCAATCGGCGGCATGGCACACGCCGTTGGTCACGATCTGCAGGATGCGGGTCAGGTCGTGTTCCGTCCCCAATTGCAGGGCGACATCAAGCAGGTCTGTCAACGCGGCAACTCGACGGTCTGTCGCGTCACAGAAGGGGGCGATACGGGGCATGAGAGCGCGTTCCTTCGCAGAATTCGGTCAGTCGCGATTGATAGCCCAGCGCGGCCTTCAGCCGCAACCAAATGTCGACAGGAAAATGTTGGACAGGAAAATAGGTTCCTGCTCTGCGCCATTCGTTTTGAATCTTCCTGTCTCAAATCTTCCTGTCGAACTCTTCGCAACATTCCTCGGCGACCGAATGACGACGAGTCACGATGCCGACTTGCAGCGCTGCTTGACGGAAATCAAATCTTCGCGGGCAGACGAGAAACGAATTGTGGCTATCCGCCATTCCTGTTGGATGTCTTACTGAGCGGCACGGCGCTAGCCGCCGGTGTACGCGAAAATGACCGGCGGCTAGCGCCGTGCCGCTCACAGAACACCATTTTCAACAGGAATGGCGGAGAGCCCGAATTGTTAGTAGCACAAGTGCCCGTTACGAGTCTGCGCCGAGGGCGGAGACCTGCTGCCCCGACGGACTCGCGCCGAGTCGCTCGTCGATCCATTCCGGATCGACGAACCGCCGCAGCAACCAGCGAAACGTGTGCTCGATCCGCGCTTCGGTGGCCTGGTCGGAACCTGAATCCCAGACGACGCCGTGCAGTTCCAAACGCGCGGGCCAGCCTTCCCTAACCGCGACGAAGTTCACGCGATCCTGAATGCGCCGTCCCCAAACCACGCCAAACAGATCGAAGAAATCGAGCCACAGGCGGTCGAACCTGCTCAGTCCGACCGCGGCGCGCGTTGCGGTCCGGCCGGCGATCACCACGGCCAGAGCCATGCAACCCGTCGCCAGCAAGCGGGACCACCAGCGGTCAGCCAGCCACGTGGGACAGGCGGAGGAACTCGACAGGACCAGCAGCGTGTTGGCGGCGACATACAACAAACTCGCCAGAGTGTGGCGTGTTCCAAAATAGTTTCCGGCCCCCATGACCAGCACCAGCAGGTATCCCGCCAGTTGCGGAGACTCCAGTTGCAGGCCGCGGACATCGCTCCCCTGAATCCACAGCGTGATCACCGGCCAACCGAGTGCGAACAACATGGGAATCAGGATGAACCAAGTCCAGACTCTGGTTCCGGGCCGTCGGGAGCCGAGCACCGCGATCGCCGGACAGAGCGCGACCACCGCGGCGGCGTACCACAAGTGATCGCCCGCCGACTGTGACAGCCGTCTCAACATGTGATCCAGAGTCCAAGTCAGTGACCATAGCGCCGCCGTCGCACAAGCCCACCGTCCCGCAGGGATCAGCGTTGTGGATGTGAGCGACCCACACAGGCGGGCGAGTGATCTCCACGCCCAGAGAATTCCGACGGAAACGAGCAGCACAGAGATCACGGTTGAGCCGGTCAATTCAAAAGTGACGTGATCGCCGAGGACGTGGATGTTGCCGGGGAAAGACATTCGGAGGTTCGTTTCTCAGTGATGCGTTCAGCGCCGATCGCGGTCTGGCGCGGATTATTCACGGTCTCATGATCGAGGAGACAGGGTGCGTGCAAGTAACCCGCAGCGTAGGCCAAGTAACCCGCAGCGTAAGCAAGGGCGAACCAAGCCGACGCCCTTGCTTACGCTGCGGGTTACTTGGATGCCACGCACAATCGGGTCTTGTGTCGGTGATCGTTCCGCGGGTCCCTGCAAAACCAATACAGTCGGAAAGTTGTCCCACAGTCTGCCCCTCTTTTCAAATCGGAAGGGTTTGCCTGAGCGGCACAAGTTGCCGTGGCCGAAAACTTAGGGCAGTGATGCAATCATGCGTCAATCGACGAGTCGAGGCCACCGAACAAGGTGTGCGGTCAAGGACCTCGGCAGTCACTCACGTTCCGGCCCCGATTGTGTAGGAGAATTGCGATGAAGTACGTTTGGATTTCCGCCGCGCTGGTTTGTTTCGCCAGCATCAACAGCGCCGACGCCGGCCTGTTCAATCGTCATGGCAACTGTGGTTGCGCCCCAGCGCCATCCTGCTGTGCCCCCGCCCCGAGCTGTGCGGCTCCCGCCGCTTGTGCTCCCACCTGTGCGGCCCCCGCCGCGTGTGCTCCGGCCTGTGCCGCCCCGGCTGCTTGTGCTCCGACCTGTGCCGCTCCGGCTGCCTGCTGCAACTCGGGTTGCAACACGGGTTGCAATAGCGGCTGCAAGAAGTCGCACTGCTTCAAGATGCCCAAGTTCAGCTTCCCGAAGTTCAAGTGCTGCAAGTCTCGTGGCTGCAATTCGGGTTGTGCCCCGACCTGTGCCGCTCCGGCCGCTTGTGCCCCGACCTGCGCCGCCCCGGCTGCTTGTGCTCCGACCTGTGCCGCTCCGGCTGCTTGTGCTCCGACCTGTGCCGCTCCGGCTGCCTGCTGCCGGTAGTTTGAATGATCGAGTGACCGTTGCCCGGCACGATGACTTGAACGTCATGATCGCGAAGGGCCACGGAACGTGAGGCAATGTCTGGGGGAGGCCTCCGCTCCCCCAGACACGTCTCGCGAACACTCGCCGATGACCGCACGCCAACGGTTGTCACCCGCAACATTGATGATACTTCTGAGAGGTGACGGATTCCTTCGCGGAGCCGCCACCTTTTTTCGTTGGGACTCATCGTAGGACAGGTTTTTTACCGGTCCGTGTTGAGGAATCCGGCCCCGGAAAAAATGAATAGCAAACGTTTCCGACAGAAGTGGCGAGCCGGGCGGCGTAAGTCCAATGGCACTGACTTTAACCAAGTAACCCGAAGCGTGAGCGAGGGAAACACCTCGTACGGTCGCCCTTGCTCACGCGTCGGGTTGGTAAAGTAAGTGCCATTGGGCTGACGCCGCCCGGCTCACCAGATTTGGACTTTTGTTCACGGTTTTGATCCGATGTGCGCCATGCAAACTTTGAAACACTGCCCTACACCATCATCCATACCGCCAACTGATATGTGACAAACGCCGCGGCATAGGCCAGCACGGTCATGTATGTGAACGTGAACAGCGACCAGCCCCAACTATTCGTCTCCCTGCGGATCACCATCAGCGTGGAAACACACTGCGCACACAGGGCGAAGAAGACCATGATCGACAGTGCGACCGGGATGGAGTACACCGGGCGACCGTCCGGCCATTTCGATTCGCGCAAGGCATGTTGCAGTCCCGTGTCTGTTTCGTCGACATCACCCCCGAGGCTGTAGATCGTCCCGAGCGTCGACACGATCACTTCCCTCGCCGGGAACGAGGCCAGTACTCCGACGCCAATCCGCCAGTCCCAGCCCAACGGTCGGACCGCCGGCTCGATCATCTTGCCGAACCGCCCCAGAAAACTGGTTTCGAGCAGGTGCTCCGAAACGGCATTCAGCTTGTCCAATGGTTCCAGTCGCAGATCGGTGGCGGCCAGTTCCGCGACCACTGCCGACAGGCGGTCGGGCTCGCCACCGGCGTCGACAAGCACAGACTTCAACTCGTTCAACCGGATGCGTTCGAGGACATCGGCCTTTAACTCGTCGCGTTTCGGATAAACCTGCTCCTGCAAGCGGTACTGTTCTGCATGGTCCCCCGGGAAGTAGCTGGCGGCCCAGACCAGGATCGACGTGGCGAAGATCAATGTTCCCGCGCGCACCACAAACGCCTTGGCCCGGTCGTAGACCCGCGAAAGGACAATATGCACCGACGGCCACTTATAGCTGGGAAGTTCCATGACGAACGGCGGAGTCTCACCACGAAACAGCGTCTTCTTGAACAGCCACGCCACCGGGATGGCCACGGCGGCACCGAAGAATGTCATGACAAAGATCAGCACGCCGCGCAGGGTGATCCAACCGCCCACCCAGGTGATGTCGGGAAAGAACGCCACGATCATCAGCGTGTAGACCGGAAACCGCGCCGAGCAACTCATCAGCGGCGCGACGAGGATCGTCACCATCCGATCGCGCCGGTTTTCGATCGTGCGCGTGGCCATGATGCCGGGGATCGCGCAGGCGAACGAGGACATCAGCGGCACGAAAGACTTGCCGCTCAAGCCGACCTTGGTCATCAGCTTGTCCATCAGAAAGGCGGCCCGCGCCATGTAGCCGCAATCCTCCAGCAGCGCGATGAACAGAAACAGGAAACAGATCTGGGGAAGAAAGACGAGGATTCCGCCGACGCCGCCGATCACTCCGTCGACCATCAGACTTCGAAACGGTCCCGGACTCATCAGCGAGCCAACCCACGCGCCGATCGCCTGCTGACCTGTTTCGCAGAGTTGCATCAGCGGCGAGGCGATCGTCGAGATCGACTGAAACACCGCAAACATGATGACCGCGAAGGCACCCAGTCCCCAAACCTTGTGAGTGAACCACTGGTCAAGCTGATCGCTGCGGGTGACGGAGCGTTGGGGTGGGGTGACCAACACCCCGGTCAGCACCTCGCGCACCCAGCCATAGCGGGCCTTGGCTTCCGCGGACGGAACCCGGAACCCGCTTGCCTTGAGGCGTTCGCGTGCCGATGCAACGACCGCGGGCAACTGTGTCGGAAAGCGCACGGTGAATGACGATTCAACCTGCCCCCCCACGTCCAGCAACAGCCGCTCGGTGACGTAGAACGGGACGTCTGCCTCACCCCATTCGTTCAGCGACTTTTGCAGTCGCACACCCTCTTCGTAAAACGTGGCCGGGAACACGCGCGGCGGATCTCCGACGGGCTGGCCCGCGACCGTCAGGATCGCCTGTTTCACTGCGTCAATTTGACGATGGCGATGGGCTTCGCACGGAACGACGGGGATGCCCAGTCTCTGCGACAATCGGTCCGCATCGATCTTGATCCCCCGGGATTCGGCCACGTCCCACATGTTCAAGACCAGCACCGTCGGCAGGCCCAGATCGAGGACTTGGCTGACCAAGTATAGATTGCGTTCCAGGTTCGAAGCATCGGCGATGCAGACCACGACATCGATCCGCCCGACATCGGCCTGCCGTCCGAGCAGGACATCCACCGAGACCATCTCATCAAGCGAACGGGGCGACAGGCTGTAAGTGCCGGGCAAGTCCACCAGCCGGATTTCCCGCCGCTCGTGCTGGAACTTGC
>JAYTIB010000172.1:0-2252 GCA_043732205.1 Schlesneria sp.
TCAGACGTTGTCCGGCCGGACGCATCGACGATCGTGACGACCTCGCCTGAACGCGCCTGTTCCGCAGCCAAGCACCCGCACAAAAACACCGTCAGTCCGATGGCACTCCGCACGTTGACTATCCCCTTCGTAAGGCGACTCTACTGTAGTCCCGCCGCTCCGCCGGCGGGACGCGCGGCGACATGCGTACCAGCAATGCGTGCTCCACTTCCGTGCGGTCCCGTCGGCGGAGCGACGGGACTACGGTAGTTCTCCCCACGGCCCGCTACCGCTGGAAGATCGGCAGCAAATTGTTTGGCATCTGCAGCACGAGGCAGGACATCGCCGTGGCGTATTCCGGGTTGATCTGCGAATCGCTCCAGCTCCCATTGGGATTCTGGCGGCCTGTCAGTTCATCGCGAATCGAGGGATACCACTGCTTCCACCGTTCGTCTCCGGCATGCCACATCGCCTGCACAGCGTAGTACTGACCGTAATAATAGTGGGCGTCATACCGCAGCAGGTCGCCGCGCGGAGGAAACCGCAGCAGGTAGCCCAGACCGCGTTCGATCTCACGCCCCTCGGTCAGCCCGGCCGAATACAGCGTGACGACACCGGCCGCCGAACGGGGGAAGTCGCTCTGCGGGCGCATCAACAGTTGATACCGAAAACCACCGTCCGGGTTCTGGCACTTCTTGACGTACAACACGCATTGATCGACAGTCGTCTTGGGGACGGCGATGCCACAGTTGCGGGCCGCGCGCAGCGCCATCATCTGGCAGACCGTCACCGACACGTCCGCGTCCTTCCCGTCGGGATCATAGCGCCAGCCCCCTTCGCGGTTCTGGGAGTTGACGATCAACTGCACGGCGGCCTTGAGCGCTTCGCGCACCTTCGGGCGGGGACTCATGCCGTAGACCTCGGCCAAGAACAGCGTGGCGAATCCGTGCCCATACATCGGGCCATGCCCCGAGCTGTCATCGCGCACGATGTATCCATTCGGCTTCGCGCACGACAGCACGTACTCGACCGCCTTGTCGACATTCTTGCCGTACGCCCCGCGACCCGGCGTGTGGCCCGCCGACAGAAACGCCATCCCGGCCAGCGCGGTCACGGCCACATTGCGCTTGTACTGGGTCAGAGATCCAAACGATCCCTCGGCATGCTGCTCTCTCGCCAGATAGGCCAGTCCGCGGTCGATCGACTTCTGCGTCTCCGGCGAAATCATCTCGGCCGCGGTGGATTCCAGGTTCCGCGACTTCGCCGGCTGGGCGAACGACGTTGCCGGTAACAGGCCCAGCAGAGACGCGGCGAGAATGGAAGCGAGAACACCGATCAGCGACGGGCACCGGCCGCCGCCTTCAATGCGGGACGACGTTGTACTTCGGCGAGGTGTCGTCCCAGAATCCCGGCTGAGTGGCGATGGGGACGGCGGCGCGGGGTTGACGCCAGATCGGCTGCACAGAAACTCCGGCCGCGGGATTGGTGCCGAGTGGATCCCAATACGCCTGCACCGGCGGGATGACTCCGCGCGAGGCCTGCAGGTTGCGAAGGTCGAACGTTTTGCGAGTATCACTGCGGGGCTCCATGAACGTCCGCGGTCGGCTGTATGTTTCCGGACCCATCTCTTCATCCGGGAACGGATCATGCAAGTCATACGACCGCGCCTCAACACGCGGATCCCTGGAGCGGCAGGAGAGAAACCGGGTCTCTTGGCAACCCAGACCGCTTCCCACCACCACCAGAATCAATATCAGCCACCCGCGTTCCATCGCGCCGGTCATCGCATCCCTCCCTGCATGCCGATCCCATCGGCAGTTTCCGCCGGTGCGGATTCTAGCCGGGCCACTGGGAATGGCATAGGCGGGAATTGGCGGGGAGGACGAGGGGCGAGGGCTGAGGGGCGAGGGACGGAATGGCGCTCTCCCAAACTTGTTGACGGTCTGTTCGGCGCGGGTCTCCTGACCCCGCCGAAACGGCTGACCGAAGGCCTCCTTTATTCTCCACGCGAATGGCGGAGACCCGACAAAGGTCGAAGGACTAAAGAATTCATCCGCTGTTCCCTTTGCCCTCAGTCGATCCACTTCTATGATCCCATCTGCCCCTCGTCCCTCGTCCCTCAGCCCTCAGCCCCTTTCCCCCTCAGCCCGGAAACGACCGCATCATGGGATTCTTCGACAAGCTCAAGCAGGGTCTGCAGCGGACCAAGCAGTTGCTGCAAACCGACCTCCGCGACCTGTTCAAGGCGGGGGACATTCTCGACGACGACAAGC
>JAYTIB010000173.1:0-6039 GCA_043732205.1 Schlesneria sp.
TTCGGACACCAGCTTCCCGAAGACCAGATGGGCGATGCGATCATGTTCGCCCATCGGGCCATCGTCGAACTGTGCCAGATGCAGGAAGAGTTCATCCAGAAGGTGGGGCGCGGGAAGTTTGTGATGCCTGCTCCAGCCGTGAACCCGTTCGACGCCGCGCTGCGTGCCAAAGCGTATCAGCGGATGGAAGAATCCAAGGTCGGCGACGTCAAAGCGGACCGTCGCGGTGCCCGCAGTGATCTGAAGGCGGCGCTGATCGCCGAGTACTTCCCCGCGGCTGCGGTCACGACCAGCGAAGGCTGGACTCGCGAACAGTTCTCGGCCGCGTTCTCCAATCTCGAATCGCGCGTCGTCCGCGATCTGATCCTGAACAAGAAGCAACGCCTGGACGGACGCAAGCCGGAAGACCTGCGGGCCGTCTCATGTGAAGTGGGCATCCTGCCCCGCGTGCATGGATCGGCCCTGTTCACCCGTGGCGAAACCCAGTCGCTCGCCACGATCACACTGGGCACGGTCCGCGACGCCCAACGGGTCGACGGCCTGTTCGCCGAATACCAGAAGCGGTTCATGCTGGACTACAACTTCCCGTCCTATTCGGTCGGCGAATGCCGCCCGATCCGCGGACCGGGTCGGCGTGAGATCGGCCACGGGGCGCTGGCCGAGCGGTCGGTGCAGTCGGTGGTTCCCGTCGAAGAAAAGTTCCCGTACACGATCCGGGTGATCTCGGACATCATGGAATCGAACGGCAGCAGTTCGATGGCCTCGGTCTGCAGCGCCACGCTGGCCCTGATGGACGCGGGCGTTCCGATCACCCAACCGGTCGCCGGCATTTCGATCGGCCTCGTCAAGGAGCAGGATCGGTACGAACTGCTGACCGACATCATGGGCGACGAAGATCACTTCGGCGACATGGACTTCAAGGTGGCCGGAACCCAGAAGGGCGTCACCGGCATTCAGTTGGACCTGAAGATCGCCGGCATCAACGAAGAGATCATTCGCAAGACGCTGGAACATGCCCGCAAGGCGCGCATCGAACTGCTGAAGACGATGCTGACCGGCATCCGTCGTCCGCGATCCGAGATCTCGCCGAATGCGCCGCGCCTGCTGCGGACCAAGATCGACCCCTCCAAGATCGGTCTGCTGATCGGTCCCGGCGGCAAGACGATCCGGGCCATCCAAGAGGAGACCGGCGCCACGATCGACATTGCCGACGATGGCACGGTGATGATCTCCTGCGGACAGAGCGAGGGTGCCGAAGACGCGCTGGCCCGCGTCGAAGCGATGACCGAAGAAATCAAGGTCGGTCGCATCTACAACGGCACGGTCAGCTCGATCAAGGACTTCGGTGCGTTCATCGAGATCGCTCCGGGCAAGGACGGACTGTGCCATGTCAGCGAACTCGACACCGGCTTCGTCAAGTCGGTGGGGGACATCTGCCGGGTTGGAGAAAAAATCCAGGTGAAGGTCATCGCCATCGACGACCAGAACCGCGTCAAGCTGTCCCGCAAGGCCGTTCTGCTCGAACAGTCGCAGCCTGAAGGCGAACAGCCCGTCAACGAATAGTCGCCCGCCCGGTGATGCGGAGCGTCGCACCAGACAGGTGGTTCTCTCCAGACAGGTGAACGAACAGTCAGCCCGGCATCTTGGATGCCGGGCTGTTTTTGCAGGTGCCGGTGGCTTGCCGAGAACATCATGACCGACGATCCCGCGATCCCCGAGAGCAGCCTCGCCGACGATCATCAGCGGTTGCGGGCGCAGTACGCCGAGATCGCCACGCTCGCCGGCGGCCTGGCGCACGAGATCCGCAATCCACTCTCCACGATCGGGTTGAACCTCGATCTGCTCACCGAGGAGTTGGGGGAGTGCGACTCGCCGCGCGATCGACGGATTCTGAACAAGCTGACGATGGTCAAGCGGCAGTGCCAGCAACTCAATCGGATCCTGGACGACTTCCTGCAGTTCGCCCGGGTCGGCACGCTCACGCTCAATCCGGCGGACCTCAACCAGACCGTGCTTGAGTTCATCGAGTTCTACGCCCCCCTGGCGGCCGAGCAGGGCATCGACATCAGCCCGCATCTGGCGGCGAATCTGCCGCCGGTGAATCTGGATGTTGATTTGTGGCGGCAAGTCCTGATGAACCTGTCGCGGAATGCGCAGCAGGCGATGCCGAATGGCGGCGTCCTGGAACTGCAAACCCACCAGCGCGACGACCTCGTCGTGCTGGACATCATCGACAACGGCGGGGGAATGAAACCCGAGACGCAGGCCCGGATGTTTGACGCATTCTATTCGACCAAACGGGATGGGAGCGGCCTGGGGCTGCCCACGGTTCGCAAGATCGTCGAAGCCCACGGCGGGACGATTTCGTGCGAAAGCGAAATCGGACGCGGGACGCGATTCAGCATCGCGCTCCCCGGCATGGCTTGATCCCCATCACGACCCAGACGGCCCGCTGATGAACCCGGTGAAAAGCGCTTTGGCGAGCGGCATGTGAAAGTTGACCCACCTACAAGCACGATGCGCAAGCGAGTGTGTCCGAGAACACACTGCCCGAACACTCACTCGCTTGCGCTGCGTGCTTGTATCCCTATTCCTGCCGGTCGAAAGCTTGTCGCACCCACGCGGACCTCTGTGAAATACATCCCACCCGGCCGCTGCACACTCCACCGCGCCACCCGCGCAGCTATAATCCTCCAGACGTTGGCACTGGCGAATCGCGCCTGGCATGTGCCGCCCGACTTGTGATGGAGTTCGACGCATGACAACCGCCACCGATCTACTGGTCGAACGCACCGCACCTGTTTCCCCGCGGCACCGACAGTCCTGTGGAGTGTGGTTTGCCCTGATGGCCCTCGGTCTGATGGGCCTCTCCGCATCGTTGGTGTACGGAGCCGACGACGATGCCGACGCGAAGAAAACGCCCCTCGGGCAGTTCGTCACCGTCGGCAGCCCGGTGGATGACCTGGTGTTTGCCAGGGTCAACAACGCGGCGATCAAGCTTCAGAACCTGGCGGTCAGTGAGAAGCGTCCGGCCTTTCTGGTGTTGCAGATCGAGCCCGGCACCAGTCAGTTTCATCACGTGCAGGGGTTGGCGAAGTTCCTGACATCGGCGCAGATCGCCAACGTGACGACGGTGGCGTGGGTGCCGGAAACCGTCACGGGGCCGAATGTGCTGGTGGCTCTGGCGTGTCGGCAGATCGTGATGCATCCCGATGCGGAACTCGGCGACATCGGCCGTGGCAAGCCGCTCGATCCCGACGACCGGCAGGGCGTCCTGGCCATCGCCCAGAAGCGTCACAACTCCCGAGTCAACCCGGCGCTGGCGCGGGGCATGATGGATCAGGAGGAACAACTCTGGAAGGTCCGGGTGAAGTCAGCAGAGGCGGGCAGGGAGGAACTCGAATCGCGGGTCGTGACGAAGGATGAATTGGAGGCACTCGGCAAATTGAACGTGGAACTCGAATCAACAGTCATCAAGGAAGCCGGCTCGCTGGGAACGTTCCGCGGTGAGACCGCGCGCAGCCTGGACATCCTCGTCGTTCAGACGGCGAATTCCCGCAGCGCGGTCGGCGACTTGTACTCGCTGCCGCGCGAAGCCCTGCGCGAACAGGCCGCCGAGAACGAGGCCCGCAGGGTCAAGTTGATCAAGGTCGACGGCATCATCGACAGGCTGCAGGAGTCGTTCCTGATGCGGCAGATCGACCGCGCCGTGGGGAGCGGAGCGCAGGTGATTGTCTTTCAAATCGACTCGCCCGGCGGGCACGCGGACGCCAGCTTTCGTCTGGCCCAACGAATCGCCGCGTTGGAAGAACGAACGATCCGCACGATCGCTTATGTTCCGGCGGAAGCCCTCAGCGGAGCGGCGATCATCTCGCTCGGATGCGACGAAATCATCATGCATCCCACGGCAAGAATCGGTGATGCCGGACCAATCCAGATTGGCCCCGGACAGGCTTTCGAACGCGCGCCGGAAAAGATCCTCAGCCCCATGCTGGTGCAGCTCACTGACTTGGCCATCAAGAAACATCGCCCTCCCGCCTTGTACACGGCGATGGCCGATCGCAGGTCCAAGGTCTTTCAGGTGACACATCGGGACAACGGGCGCATCTGGTACATGAACGAAGACGAACTTAAGACAGTCGGCGAGGAATGGATCGTCGGTCAGCAATTGATTGAGACCAACGGCGACAATCTGCTCACGGTCAACGGCGAGCGGGCCCACGAGTTGAAGCTGGCCGAACCTCCCGTCGCCAATTTCAGCGAACTGAAGGGACGCATCGGTCTGCCGCTCTCCGCCGAATTGAGGCCGATTCAAAAGACGTGGGTCGATGCCCTCGTCTTTGGGTTGAATTCCCCCGTCGTCACCGTGCTGTTGCTGATGCTGGGGGTGGTGCTGATTTACGTCGAGCTGCAATTCATGACGGGAATCCTGGGGATTCTGTCGGTCCTGTGCTTCTCGCTGTTCTTCTGGAGCCGGTTCCTCGGGGGAACCGCGGGCTGGCTGGAGGTCGTGTTGTTTATCCTCGGGCTGGCCTGCCTGGCCATGGAGATCTTCGTGATTCCGGGATTCGGCGTGTTTGGTGTGTCCGGCATCCTGCTGATCATCGCCTCACTGGTGATGGCGGGTCATTCATGGACGGCGGACATCACGTCCAACGTCGAGGGACTCGCCGTGCAGACGGGATGGGTGCTGCTCTCGTTTGGCTTGGTCGGTGTCCTCGGCATTGCCCTGGCCAGATACCTGCCGCAACTCCCGATGTTTGAGGCTGTGATCCTCGGCCCGCCCGGCAGTTCGACGGAAGCCGAGCCGCGGTTGCGTCTGAGCACCGGACGTGGCGACCTTCCGCTCGGCGACGCGATGTTGATCGGACAGCAGGGCGTATCGATGACAATGCTGCGCCCCGCGGGGAAGGCCCGGTTGAACGACCGCGTTGTCGACGTGGTCAGCGAAGGCCCGTTCGTCGCGGCCGACGCCGCCATCGAAGTGATCGCGGTCAACGGCAGCCGGATCGTCGTCCGCCAGGTGTGACCCGGACACGATTCGCGTTTACTGTAGTCCCGTCGCTCCGCCGACGGGACGCGCGGCGACCGCCTCCCCACTCGTCCCCACAAGCGCCCTACGGATTCGTGCGTTGTCTCCGCCACCGTCCCGTCGGCGGAGCGACGGGACTACGGTATTTGAGCCCGACGAACGGCGGGTGGGTCAGCGATCGAGCCGGTATCGCTCGACGATCTCCCGATCGACTTCGACCCCCAGTCCCGGCCCGTTGGTGAGCGTCGTCAGCGGCCCGGAGATCTGAAGCGGGTTCCGGGCGATCGACACCTCGTGATAGTCGGGGCCGAGCAGGTCGCCGGGATAATGCTCGACCTGCATGTTCGGTGTGGCGACGATGAAGTGCGCCATTGCCGCCGTCCCCAGATCCCATTCGAGATTGGAGCCGATCGAACAGGCGATCCCGTGTTGAGCCGCCAGTTCGGCGATTTCGCGGGCTTTTCGTATCCCGCCGTTCTTGCCTGGGTAGAGGCTGATGGCATCGCAGCAGTCGTGGCGGATCAGTTCCTGCGCGTGGATCAGATCAAAGCAGCTTTCGTCCGCCAGGATCTTCGCTCCGGTTTCGTTCCGGACTCGTGACAGCCCCGTGTAGTCGCCCGGAGGTATCGGTTGCTCCACGATGGTCAGGTCGCAATCAGCCAGTTCGCGAATGCACCGAATGGCGGTGTCGACGTCCCAGCCGCCATTGGCGTCAATGGTGAGTGCGATGTCAGGACCGATCGTCTCGCGCACGATCCGCACGCGCTCGACATCGCCGACGGGTTCGATCCCCACCTTGACCTTGATCGTGGTGAAGCCGGCGGCAACCAGTTCCCCCGCGCGCCGGCGGGCCCGCTCGGGATCATACGCACCGAGCGAGAACCGGCTGCGAATCGTCAGCGGCCGACACGCGCCGCCGAGCAACTCGTACACGGGCTTCCCGGCTGCACGCCCTTGGATGTCCCAGCACGCCATTTCGATCGCGGACTTGGCAAACCAGTTTCCGA
>JAYTIB010000174.1:0-15488 GCA_043732205.1 Schlesneria sp.
TGCCGATCGAACGCCGGACCGATCTTCGGTTGGCGGTGACCAGACCATCGGGGCTGCGGGAGCCGCTCAACATTGAGGCGATCGGTGCCGACGTCTCCGGCGTGATGATTCGCCGACCCGTCCTCGCCGGAACCTATCTGGTCGCGTCGGAACGGCCTGACAGTTCGGCCCCCGGTTCCGCCTCCGCGTCACTCGATGAGATTCCCGTGGCCGTCAACGGAGCGGAACAGGAATCGAACCTGTCGAGGATCGGCATCGCGGAACTGCAACAGAAACTCGGGCATGAACATGTCCGGGTGCTGACGGCGGATGAGCCGATTCGCGTCGAGGGTGGCACCCGACGCGGTCAGGATCTGTGGAAATTGTTTGCCTGGTGCGTGCTGGGCAGCTTGCTGTTGGAAAAGCTGGTGCTGGCTTGGCCGATGCTCGGTCAGAAGAAGACGACGACATGAACTGGACGACGACGATAGGCCGCATGCTGGGTTATGACGACGTGTCGAGAATCGACTCGGCACACGTGTCGTTTGGCTCGGCGTGGGCTCACGCGCAGCCGGCTCTCGTCGTCCTGGGTTGTATCGGTCTGGCGGCGCTGTCGGTCTGGTTTTACCTGCGCTGGCAGGCGCGCGGCCATCAGCCGACGCGGCTGTTTCTCGCCGCGCTGCGTGCGGTCGCGCTGTGTGCGCTGTTGTTGATCCTGGCCGATCCGACGTTGGAGCTGGTCTTCGTCAGCCAGCCGAAGCCGGTGTTGTGGCTGCTGCTGGACGGCAGCGACAGCATGTCGATCCCCGATGAACTCCCCGCCGAAGAACGCGACTCGCTGGCGAAGGCGGTCGACTTGGCCGGCTATCAGGCGACGCACGCACTGCACGAAGGGGAACGCCCGGCCCGTGCCGACTACGCCCGCGCGCTGCTGGCTCGCAAAGACAAGAATCTGCTGGACCGGCTCGAATCGAACTACCGGCTGCGGCTGTTCACGTTCGCCGAATCCGAGGGAGTGCGGTCCCTGAACGCGGCGGATTCGAAGACGGGTACGTTGTCGAATGTCGAGTGGCAAACGACGGGCACGGTGACGGCCCTGGGCGATGCGTTTGAAGATCTCGCCCGCAAGCATGCGTCGGACAACCTCGCGGCCGTGCTGGTGATCAGCGACTTCGATCAGAACGCGGGGACGGCTCCGTTGGCTGCGGCGAAGAAGTTGGGAGTCCCCGTCTTCACGGTCGGTGTCGGCCCGCTGACGGCGATCGATCTGAGTGTCGACTTGCTCGCGCCTCCGACGATGAAGAAGGCCGAGTCCTCGACCATCAGTGTCACCGTCCGCCAGCGCGAACTCGACAACGCGTCGGTCCATGTCCGGCTGTATGCCCATCAACCCGGAGAAATGACCGGGGACGAACCGACCCGCACGCTGGTCGGTGAAAAGACGGTCACGATCGCCGGGACCAGCGAACAGGTCGAGTTCCCGTACACCCCCGAATTGACCGGACGGTTCATCTTCACCGCCGAAGTCGAACCGATCGAGGGCGAAGTCGTCACGCAGAACAACAAGGCCGAACGCGAAGTCAAGATCATCGACGACTTCCTGCGGCTGATGTTCGTCGAGTACGAGCCGACTTGGGAATGGCGCTTCGTGAAGGAAGTGTTCCACCGCGACAAGCTCGTCGGCATGCGCGGCTTCCGCACGTTCATCCGCTCGGCCGATCCCGTCGTGCGGGAGACGAACGAACTGTTCCTGCCGAGTCTCACGCTGCCCCGCAGCCAGTTCTTCGAGAACGACGTGATCTTCCTCGGTGACATGCCCGCCTCGGCGCTCAGCACGCGGTTCTGCGAGATGACCAAGGAATTCGTCAGCCAGTTCGGCGGCGGACTGGTGGTGATGGCGGGACCGCGGTTTGGTCCCGGTCAACTCGCGGAGACACCGCTGGCCGACATGCTCCCCGTCGTGGTCGACCCCGATGGCAAGCGGCGCGATGACAAGGAATTCCGGCTCGCCCTGACTCCGATCGCGACCCAATACGACTTCATGCGCCTCGGTCAGACCGAGCAGGACCATCTGAAGGGTTGGAACAACATGGGCAAGCTCCCGTGGTTCCAACCGGTGCGGCGATTGGAGATCAAGGGGACGCAGGTTCTGGCGGAGCATCCGACTGAGATGTGCGTCGATGGGAAGACTCCGCAACCGCTCATCGCTGTGCGTCAATACGGTCGCGGCGAAGTGGTCTACCTGGCGTTCAACGAAATGTGGCGGCTGCGGCGGCTGTATGGTGAAGAGTATTACCGGCAGTTCTGGGGTCAGTTGATCCACCGGCTGGGGCTGAGCCATGCGCTCGGCAGTCACAAGCGCTTCGTGGTCCGGACCGACAAGCCGCAGTACCGCTCGGATGACCAAGTGCTGGTGACGGTCGAGGCGTACGACAAGGAGTTTCAGCCGCTCGACGAGAAGGATGTCCCCGACCGCAGGCTGGTCGCCGAAATGATCCGCCCGGACCGCGACTCCGAAGGGAGCCGGTCGCAGTTGTTCAGCATTCCGCAATTGAAGCCCGGCGTCTTCGAAACGCGCGTACCGGTCTTCAGCGGCGGCGAGTACCGGTTGAAGGTGACCGACCCCGTGACGAACGAAGCCACCGAGATCAACTTCGATGTGGCGAACGTCTCGGTCGAACGGCGCAATCCGGTCCGAAACGTGTCACTGCAAAAGAACATCGCGGCCGAAACCAACGGCAAGTCGTACGACCTGACCGACGTCGACCGCTTCACCGAAGATTTCTCGGCGCCACGATTGAAGGAAACGAGCGTCGAAATCCTGCCGCTCTGGAGCACTTGGCTGACGTTCGGCGTGGTGATCGGCGTGCTGATGATCGAATGGTTCGTGAGAAAACTGGTCAACCTGGCGTAAACTTTGGGAGTGCGGAGGCTCGACTCCGCTTTGGAATTTTGGCCGACGGAGTCCTGCTATGAAGTCCGATCCAATTTTCGATCCCGTTGTTGATCCCGTTCGGGAGGCTCGTCACCGCATTTCGGAATCTGTCGGTCACGATCCTGTGCGGCTGGTCGAATACTACTTGGAGCGGCAAAAGAAGAATCCCGCGCGATTGGTGGCTGAGCCGAAGTCGAACGAGTCGGAACTCGAACAAGTCCCCGTGTCCGCCTTGCCGATTTGAGTCAGAACGAAACAGTTGTGGACTACCGTTTTTTCCAGAGCCGTTGATGCAAACCAAACTTTCCACACTTCGATCCCGGTTGGGCAGCCTGCGGCGGTCACGCGCTGCCGTGCGCTGGGGGAGCGCCGTCTGTTCGCCGATTGCGTTTGCGCTCTGGCTGCTGGTAGCGGCCTTCTGGTGCGATTGGTCGTTCGATCTGCCGGTGATGCTGCGGGGTCTGGTCCTGTTGGTGTGGTTCGCCGGTGGCGTGTGGGCGATCCGCAAGTTCGCTTGGCCACTCGTCCGCGTGCGGGAATCGGAACAGGACGTGGCGCTGCTCGTCGAACAGCAGCACAAGATCGACACCGACCTCGTCGCCGCGTTGCAGTTCGAACAACCCCAGGCGGCCGGTTGGGGTTCGACGCGGTTGGAGCAGGCGGTCGTCGACTATGTGGCTGAGTTCAGTCCGTCGCTGGATGTCTTCCAGGGATTCTCGTACCGCCCGCTGCCGAAGCGGGCCGCGATTCTGGTCGTGACACTGCTGGTGATTGCCGGCGCGGCCCTCGCGTTTCCCGGTCATGCCGCCGCCTTCTGGAACCGATTCCTGCTCGGCACGGCGCACTATCCGACCAAGACACAGATTCAAAGCATCGCGGTCAATGGCCAGACTGTTCCGGTCTTTTCGAAGGGAAGCGTCGCCCAAGTGCGCATCCCGTACGGGCAGCAGATCCAAGTGGAAATCAAATGCGGCGGGGTCGTCCCGTCGCAGGGCTTTGCCAACCTATCAGGGGTGAACAGCGACGCGGCCAACAAGATCAACCTGGTGCCGAAGCCGGGCGATGCGTCGGCGTTTGTCGGAGAAATCAGTCACGTCGCCGATTCGTTCCGGGTCCGTTTTCAGTTTGGTGACGCCCTCTCGGACGCGGCGGAGATCGTCATCGTGCCGCTCCCACTGGTGGACATCGCCTGGGAAGTCACACCCCCCGTCTACGCCGCCGGAGCAACGAAGCCGGGTGAATCCGACGGGGGATCGCGTCAATTGGCGGTGCTGGAAGGTTCGGCCGCGCGGCTGTCACTGGTTTGCTCGAACAAGGGACTCAAGAGTGCCCGGATCATGGTCAACGAGGGGGGCAAACCAATCGAGTTGGTCAAAGCACCCAAGTCGTCAAAGGCCGGGGCCGCGACAGAATGGACCCTGCCCAACGGGACGCCGTTCGACTCGATCCGCGAAGCCTTGAAGTATGAGATCCAGGTGACCGACGAGGACAACCTCGCGATGGAGCCGCCGATCTCCGGTCAGATTCGGCTGCGAACCGACCGACTGCCGCGCATCGTCGCATCGGCGGTGACGCGACAGGTGCTGCCAACGGCGACTCCGAAGTTGGACTATGCCGCGGGCGACGATTTCGGCATTGCAAAGATTGTCGCCGTGATCCAAATCTCCCGAGAAAACGGCACGTCGGCCCGGTACGAAGTGGTGTCGAAGGTGGTCGCTGCGAAAGACCAGCCGCAGACGATTGTTCGTGGACAGGTGCCAGTCCCGTTGTCTCCCTACGAACTGCAAAAGGGGGACGAAGTGAAGGTGACTCTTGAAGTCACCGACTGGCGGGGCGGCATTCCCGGTCACAAGGGGCAGGGTGAGTCGGTGTCGTTCAACGTGACCGACCTGAACGGCATCCTGGTCCAGACGGGCGACGAGGACAAGAAGACGGCGAAGCAGTTGGACGAAATCCTGCGGCGGGAATTGGGGATTGGCGGCGAAAAGAAGTGACGTAGCCAGTGGCAATTAACTGTTGGCCACGACAGGAGGAGCCATGCGGTACTTTGGTGTCGGTGTCACCATGATTGTGATCGGCATTCCGTTGGGTTTGGGAACACTCTCCGGGGCGGGTTTGATTGTGGCGGGTGGGTTGTGCTTTGTGGCGGATGCCATCACACGGTTGACCGAGGAGCTGCACCGGCAGTCCGAGCGAACTGGCAATCGCTGGAGCGATATCGAAATGGATGACAGCATTCGCGAATCGTTGGAACGCGATGCCGATTGAAGTACATGAAGCCCGGCAGTCGCCGGGAGTGTGAGTGAAAAATCAGTGGTGGGAAGGCTGTCATGACGCTCGGCCCCCTCACCCTAGCCCTCTCCCCCGAAGACGGGGGAGAGGGGACAAGAGACAGCGTGCGAAATGAAGTTCAGTTCGACAGGGTGTTCCGTTCGAGGAGATCAATCATGACCGCGACCTGTTGGCGAATTGTTGTGCTGGCTGGATTGGCGTGGATTTCGGCCGCGGGGTCGTCACCGGCCCAGGTGCTGGAGCCCGAGGCCCTGCAACGAAAGCAGGAGGATCAACAACGGGCACGGACCATGACCCGCGACCTGCTCGGGGGTGTCCTCGACATCCAACTCCGGCAACTCGAAGAGAACGGTCTGTCCGATCAGGAGATCTATCGCGACATCAAGCTGATGCGCTCCAACCTGAACCATCTCGTGGAGACCGAGATGTCCAAGGTGGTCGACCTGCTGGCCGAAGCCCAGCGGATGCCCGCGAACAAGCGTGAAGCGGCGTTTGTCGAAGCACGCACGCAGATCCGCACGGTCGTCCGCCAACTGGCCGTCGAACGGCAGAATTTGATGAAGCGTTTGAAGATCGCCGAGCTGGCCGAACAGGTCCGGCGGTTGATCCGCATTGAGACCACCGTCCAAACGGCGACCAAGGGACTTCCCTCCGAAACCAAGACCCGGCAGGAAGCACTGACGCTGAAGACCATTGAAGACCAGCGCGATGTGAAGGAACTGTTCCTGCACCTGGTCGACACGATGATCGACATGAAGTCGTGGAGCGGCGTGCTGTCGATGGCGGCCGCCGACGGACTGCGGATTCTCAAGGCGGGCGATGTCGGCAAGCATCTCGACAGCGCCGGCTCGACGTTGCAGGCGGTCAAGTTCGAAGCGGCCGTGGAACACCAGGAACACGTCATCAAGGGACTGCGCGATCTGCTGAAGGTGATCGAACGGGCCCAGGGGGCGCTCAACTCCGAGAAGATGGCCGTGATCGACAAGGTCAAGGCGCTCGCGGAAAAACAGAAGGCCCTGCGCGAGGAAACGAAGAAGCTCGACGAAACCCAGAAGCCGCCCGCGGAGTTGGTCGAGCAACAGGCCAAGTTGCAGAAGGAAATCTCGCAACTGACCGACAGCATCCGTGACAATCCCAAGGCCGAAGCCCACATTCAACAGGCCGAGACGTCGGCCCTTGATGCCGCCGCCGATCTGCTCGACAACAAGCCGGAAGAGGCGATCGCCGATCAGGGAAAAGTGCTCGGCAATCTCGCCGCGCTCGAACAGGCGCTGAAGGATCAGGCGAAACAGCAGTCCAAGGACAAGTCGGCCAACGAACTGGCTCAGGCGGTCAAGTCACTGGAAGAAGTGAAGCAGCAACTGGCCGAAGCGCAGAAGAAGCAGGACGCGGCTGAAACGAAGGCCGAGACGAACGCCCAAGCCGCCGCTCCCGAAGAGAAGGCTGTCGCCGACAAGGTCAAGGAGGCGATGGAGACTCACGAGCTTCCAAGCGCCGTCGAGAACGCGCTCGCTGAAGCCACCGAGGCGGCCAAGGAAGCCGAGAAGAATCTCGCCGAAGCCAAGCCCGAAAAGGCGACGGCCGTCGAAGAGAAGGCACTCGACAAGGCTCAGGATGCGCTCGAACGCGCGATGGACACCGTCGATGCCGCCATCGCCGACGCGAAGCGCCAGGAATCGGCCGTCAAGATTGGTGAACTGGCCCGCGCCGCCGAAGTGTTGGAACGAGCCGCCGCCGAAGAGCGTGCGATCGCGAAGGCCGCCGAAGAGATCGCCAAGTCCGACAACGCCGACAAGGCGGAAATGGCCGCGGCGGCCCAGGCGTTGGCCGATCGACAGGAAGACGTGAAGGCCATCGCCGAGAAGGCGGCCGAAGCGCTCGCCGAAACTGCTCCCGAGGCGAGCAAGGATGCGGCCGAAGCCGCGAAGGATGCGATGGAATCGGGCAAAGACCTGCAACAGGTCGCCGATCAAAAGGCGCAGGATCCAAAGGCCGCCGCGCAGGAAGCCGCCGCCGAAGCGATGGCCGCGGCTGACAAGTTGGCCGACGCCGCCAAAGAGCTCCGCAAAGAGATCGCCAAGACCGCCAAGGAACTGGCCAAGATGAGCGAAGCCCAAGCCAAGGAACTGGCCAAGGCCCGCGATGCTGTTGAGAAGGCGATTGACGATCTCCCCAAGAACGACAAGGTCGCTCAACTTGAAGCCGCCAAGGACAAACTCGACGAAGCGATGCAGGAACAGGCGAAGGCTCAAGGAAAGCCCGAAGCCGCCGAAGCGATGAAACTCGCTGATCAAATCGCCGACGCGATGGATGCCCAAGACGCAGCCAATGCTGCGGCCGAAGCGGCTCAAAAGGGCGAGGCTTCCGAATTGAAGGCGACCACCAAGCAGGAAGAGGTCGCTGAAAAGGCGCAGGCCGCCGCCGATGCCGCTGCGAAGCGTCCTCAAGCCGAACAGGCCAAGCAGGCGGGCAAACCCGACCCGCTGGCTCAAGCGTTGAACGAAGCGCAACAGGCTGCTTCCGAAGCCGCCAAGCAAACACTCGATGGAAACGAAGCCGCCGCCGAAGCGTCGCGCGATGCGGCCGAGGCTGCGCTCGAGAAGGCGATGGAACTCGCGAAGGCGGAAGCCGCAGCCGCGATGGAAGCGGCTCCCACCGGAAAGCCCGATGCCAAGGCTCAAGCCAAGGCCGCGGAAGCGGCCAAGGCGGCTCAAGAGATGGCTGCCAAAGCATCGCCCGAAGCAGGGACTGAGGTGGCACCCGCTGCCGCCGCCACCGAAGCCGCCGAACAGGCTCTGGCGGCGAATCCCGAAAACGCCCCGATGGCTCAAGCCAACGCGGCTGAAGCGTTGAAGAACGCCGGCAAGAAATTGGACGAGGCAATCAAGCAGGCCGCGACGGAACAGGCTCAAGCCCTGGCCGAACAGGCCGCTGCGACCGAGAAGTTGGCGGATCAAGTCGCCAAGGCCGATCCCGCCGCCGCTGAAGCAGTCGATGCCGCAGCGAACGCGGCCGAGATGGGCGCGGAGGCGGGTGGTTCGCCGCAGCAAATGGAAGCCGCCGCGAACTCCGCCGAAGCGGCCCTCGAACGCGCGGCTGCTGATCTCGCCGCCAAGGAACAGGAAGTTCGCCGCGATCAAGCGATCGCCGAATCGATCGCCAACCTCGCCACCGATCAACAGGCGGCGGCCGAAGCCATCGCTCAACAAGCCGCGAACTTGGAAGCCATGCCCGCCGCCGAAGCGGGTGCTCCACCGACGCCGGCCCAGATGTCGGCCGCGCAGAAGTTGAACGAAGCCCAGCAGCAGTTCGCCGACGCGCAACAGGCGACCGGACAGGGAGCGGTGGAGTTGTCGAAGCAAACGGAAGTGGCCAATCAGCCGCTGCGTGAAGCGTTGGAACTCGCCTCGAACTTGCCGGCCCTCGGACCGCTCGCCGACATGCCGGCCGAAGCGGCGACACCCGGCGAAGGGCAACCCATGCCGGCCGACGGTCAGCCCGCTGGTGAAGGTCAGCCGACACCCGGTGAAGGCCAACCCGCTGGCCAGCCGATGCCGGGAACGCCCGGACAGCCAAAGAGTCCCAACGGACTCGGGACTGGCTTTGTCCCGCAGTCGCCTCAAGTGACCGCCCAGATGATGGCCGGACCACAGGCTCAACAGGCCGCGCAACAAGCACTCGCGCAAGCTCAGGGACAGCCGACCGGACAGCCTCCTCAACCGGGTCAGCCCGGTCAGCCGCAGCCGGGTCAGACCCCACCCGAAGGCCAGCCGGTGCCCGGTCAGCCGAAGAACTCGGCTCAAATCGCCAAGAAGGACGGTCAGGCCACGACCAACGAAAAGGTGAAAGACGGAGCGATCCAGAAGCAGCCCGAAGCGACCGACGCGGGGGACAACAAGTCGAACAAGTCCCGTGAAAAGGAAGAGGGCGTGCTGGCCCGCCAACTGAAGGACGAAGCCTGGTTCGCCAAGCTCCCTCCGGAACTCCGCAAGTCAATCCGCGCGGGTGCGGGCCAGAAGCCGCCACGCGCCTACGAGGAACGACTGAAGAAGTACTTTGAAAGCGTGGACTGAGCAATCAGCAAATTGAAGGAGATACCACGAGACCTGAATCAAGCGATGACAATTCACACGGAACAATCGTCCTACCGCGAAAAACTGCTGGAGCATCTCTTCATTGGAGAAGTGTTGCGAGACCTGTGGTGCAGGGGCGTGACGGATGCCGAGTTTCTGCGTCCCGAGGTGGATTGCGGCGGATTCGACCTTGTCATCACTCTCAACCGGATCATGCGTCACATCCAACTCAAGTCCTCGCATACCGAGTCGGCAACTGCCCGCCAGTCGATTAACATTCGATTGGCCGACAAGTCCGGCGGGTGTGTTGTCTGGATGCGGTTTCATCCGGAGACTTTGTCGTGGGGGCCGTTTCTCTGGTATGGCGGTTCGCCAGGCGAGCCTTTGCCTGACATTCGCGAGTTGACCGTTGCCAAGCACACGAAAGGGAATGCTCGGGGACTCAAAACGGAAAGACCGAACATCCGAGTGTTGCCACGACGCAAGTTTGAAGAGGTCGCCACGATCTCCGAGTTGGTTCTCAAACTGTTCGGCAAGATTGAGAAGTCTGATGAGCAGAAGGCACGACGCAGACCTGTAGCGGACGACATGGAGACCAAAGGATGAGCACAATTGCCGAGCATCCGCCAATCACGGCCGACGAACTGCTCGCCATGCGCGACGGCAAGCAGTTTGAACTGGTCCATGGGGCATTGGTGGAGAAAGACATGGGCTGGGAATCGGAATGGATTGGAACCAACCTTCTTTGGTTTCTCGGTGGGTACGTTCGTCAGCACGGTGGCTGGGTCAACGGGTCGAGTGCGGGGTATCGCTGTTTTGGCGAGTCGATCCCCGACGATCCCGACCGGGTTCGCAAGCCGGACGTCTCGTACATCGCGCCTCAACGGATTTCGGCGGAGCTGCTTCCGACCGGGCATTGCGAACTCGTGCCCGATCTGGCGGTCGAGGTCATCTCGCCGAACGACCTTTATTCCGAAGTCGAAGACAAAGTGGACGAATACCTGCGGGCGGGCGTTCGGCTGGTATGGGTGATTGATCCCCGCACGGATTCCATCCGAGTCCATCGCCTCGACGGCACCGTGCGTGACCTTGGCCAGGGTGATGAACTGGACGGCGAAAATGTCGCCCCCGGCTTTCTCTGCCCGGTGCGTGAGTTGTTTGCCCCGCCGTCCCCCGGAATTCATCGAAGTTGACAGACAAAGACGTCCCTCACGCCCGCAAACTCTGACCATTAACCATCAACCTCCTTCGAGACCATCGACCATGACGACCGACAATCTTTCTCCCGACGAAGTCGCCGCCGTGCAGAAGTGCGAGCAGGCCTACAACAAGCTGCGCGACGAACTGGCCAAGGTCATCGTCGGCCAGAATGAGGTCATCGAGCAGGTGTTGATCGCCGTGTTCGCCCGGGGCCACGCGCTGCTTGAAGGTGTCCCCGGACTGGCCAAGACTCTGCTGGTCAGTTCACTCGCCCAGGCCCTGCATCTGACGTTTAAACGCATCCAGTTCACTCCCGATCTGATGCCCAGCGACGTCACCGGGACCGACGTGATCCAGGAGAACATTGAAACGCACAACCGCGAATACAAGTTCCTGCCGGGCCCGCTGTTCGCCAACATGATCCTGGCGGATGAAATCAACCGCACGCCCCCCAAGACCCAGGCGGCGATGCTCGAAGCGATGCAGGAGCGGCAGGTGTCGGCCGGTGGAAAAATCCACAAGCTGCCCGATCCGTTCTTCGTGCTCGCCACGCAGAATCCGCTCGAACAGGAGGGAACGTATCCGCTGCCCGAAGCGCAGCTCGACCGGTTCCTGCTGCACATCCGTGTCGACTATCCCACGGCGGCCGATGAATGGGAGATCGCCCGGCGCGTCACCACCGGACAGATGGGCGAAATCCAGACCACGATGCACGGCGACGACATCATCGCTTACCAGAAGCTGGTCCTGCGCGTGCCGGTCAGCGATCAAGTCCTCGGTTACGCTCACGCCCTCGTCCGGGCCTCGCGACCGGGCGCGACCGAAGCGCCGGACTTCGTCAACAAATGGGTCAACTGGGGTGCCGGCCCGCGCGGCGTGCTGACGCTGGTCACATGCGCCAAAGCCCGGGCCATCCTGTACGGCCGTTATCACGCGACCGTCGGCGACGTCCAAGCCGTGGCCAAGGGCGCCCTGCGACACCGCATCGCCCCCAACTACGCCGCCCAGGCGGCTGACGTGAACAGCGAGAAGCTGATCGGCATGCTGATGGAAAAGCTGCCGGCCGACAAGAAGTACGTGCAACCCGCGTAGAATCTCGCGGCCGGGATTTGATCATGAGCGAGTTCGAGGTAGACGTCATTTCGACGCATTCGAAATGTGGCTTGTGGAACGCCATTCTGGTCATGATCACTTGCGTAGTCGGTGGGGCTGTTTTTTCCGGGTGTTCGAGCAAGACCGCGCCGGAACCCAACCCCAAGCCAAATCTTGGATCGACAGAACGAAAACAGGGAATTTGGGACGACTACGATCCTGTGGCCAAGCTGCCGAGTTACTACCACTGCATTTATGCGAGCAGCCTGGGTGATGAAGAACTGAAAGCGGCTTGGAATGGGTATCCCTACGACAGCATTCAACTGGAGCGGACGGAGTGTCTTGGTTCATGCCCCGCGTATGTGGTGACTCTGCACAAGGGCGGTCGTGCCGAGTTTGAAGGGAAGGCACATGTGAATCGCCTCGGGCTTCACTCGGGGAAGATTGATCCATGGACTTTTGGGCGACTCTGTTACGCCCTTGATCAGATGAAGTTCGACACCATGCAACTCAGTTACAACGCCCCATGGACAGATAGTCCGACGACAATCGTCCGTGTGACACGTGTCGGGGCGAGTGATCCAATAAGCGTCTCTGATTACGGCAACTATGGCCCAATCGACCTCTGGACATTTCAAATGGCTGTCGATGGCGCGGTCAGCCAAATCGAATGGAAAAAACAGTGACAGCTTCCGTCCTTTCCCGCTATCTCAACCCCGAAGTTCTTAGCCGAGTGGCCGACCGTCCTGTCGAGCCGCGCGGTCTTGTCGTTGGCAATCTGGCCGGGGCGCACAAGTCGCCGCTGTCGGGCTTCGCCGTCGAGTTCGCCGGGCACCGCGATTACATCGTGGGGGACGATCCCCGGCACATTGACTGGCGGCTGTATTACAAGCGGGACCGGTTGTCGATCAAGCAGTACGAGATGGAGACCAACTTCGTCTGCCATCTGCTGCTGGATGTCAGCGCCTCGATGCGGTATGGCGACGCCGGGCAGCAGAAGATGCTGTACGGAGCCCAGGCTGCGACGACGCTTGGGTATTCGATTGTCCGGCAGAACGACAAGGTGAGTCTGGCCACGTTCGATGACAAGGTGCGGGGCTACGTGCCGCCGGGGAATTCGCTGGCGCAGATCCATCGGATGACGCACCACCTCGACGAAATCGAGGCGGTCGAAAAGACGCGGATGGCCGACTGTCTGACCGAACTGACCGGCCGCATGGGTCGCCGTGAAATCGTGATGATCTTCAGCGACTTCTTCACTGACCTGGAAGCCCTCGAAAGCGCCCTGCAGCGGATGAAGTACCACCGCCACGAAGTCGTGCTGTTTCATGTGCTGCATCACCACGAGCGAACGTTCGAATTCGAGGGGATGGTCAAGTTTCTGGGCTTGGAAGAAGTCAGCGAATACCTGACGCAGACGGAAGACATCCGCCAGGGCTACCTGGAAGCGGTGCGTCGCTACGAAACCGCGTTCGACGACCTCTGCCGCCGCAACGCGATCGAACGGATCGTGATCGACACCAGCCATAACTTGGGCGACGACCTCGTCGACTACTTGAACCAGCGGTCACGGGTGCGCGTCCGATAGTCGAGTGTCCGATGGCGGTTCTCTGGTCCGGCCGATTCGGCCGATTCGACGCTATACCGCTCGCGGTCAGGAATGAGTTGTTTTCGTTTAACCGCGTGGGCATCGCCCCGCGTGTTTTGAGCGTGAATCACCGCTCACGCGCGGGGCGATGCCCACGCGGTTAAACGACTCACATTCGGCCGCGTGAGGTATAGTCGAGCGGCAGATAGAAGTTTACCCAACTACAAGCACGATGCGCAAGCGAGTGTGTCTGAAAACTCACTCGCTTGCGCTGCGTGCTTGTAGGCCCATTCCTGCCGCTCGCCGACCCTCCCCGCTGCGGGAAACAAACACGCCCGCAGAGTCTGCGGGCGTGTGGCGTGCGCGAATTGAATCGAGGCCGCTCACTTCGGCTTCTTGGCTTCCTTCGTCTTTTCGAGGGCATCGAAGTAGCCCTTGATTCCTTCGTGGTAGCCGGGCGGGATCTGTTCGGTGTTGAGTGCCTCCATCGCCCCCTGCTTGACGGTCTGCAGCAGCGTCTTGTAGTCGTGGACGACGTCGCCCTTTTCCGCTTCGCCCTTCTGCTGCATCGACAGCAGCATCTTGCCGGCGACAACGGCCGACTTCGATTGCTCGGACTTGAAACCCGACTCGACCGAATCGTCTTCCGGGGCTTCGCCACCCTTGCCGAACCCGCGCTGGCCCATCCCGTTGCCCTCTTTGTCCGGGTCGCCCTCGTTGCCTTCACCCATTTCAGCCAGCATTTTCGCGTACAGCGCTTCGTAGTCGGCGAGCGTCTTGCATTCTCCGGCTTCCTCACCGTCCAGCTTCTCGCCGTCGTTGATTTTCTTCGCCTGCTGGATCGTCTTCAGGGCCTGTTCCAACTCTTTCAGGTCTTTCACGGCCTGTTCGAGCTCCTGCAATTCAGCCTGCGACAACTCCAGCGACTTCACGGCCGATTCGAGCGCCTCCTGCGACAGATCGCTTTGCTCGGACAGTTCGAGTTGCTGCATCGCCCGATCGAGCGCCGACGCGAGTTCTTCATTGTGCAGCTTGTCCTCGGCGAACTTTTCGAGGTCCGCCAGACGTTCCTTCAACTGCTGCATCAACTCGGCCCGCTCCTTGGGATCCTTGGTCTGCGCGAGCTTCTGCAGAGCCTGCTTGATGTCCTTCATCTCTTTCTGAATGCCGCCCGCATTCCCCTCCTGCAACTCCTGCTGCCACTTCTCGAGCTTCTCGTCCTCGTTCGCGCCGAACTTCTGATCGCCCGAAGCGGACTGACTCATCAAGTCCTTCAGCCGCTCGGCACTCAGTTGCCGCCACAGTTTGCCGATGTCCTTTTGTTCGGCCATCAGCGTCTTGAGGTTTTCTTCCTTCTTGGTCGGCTCCATCTTGTTGAAGGCCAGCTTCAACTCTTCGATCGCGTCGTCGGTCGCGTTGTGCTCATCGTGTTCCTCAATCTTCCGGCGGACCTCTTCCAGACGGAGGTCGGTCGCCTTCCGCGCCTCGGCCAACTGCTCATGCCGCCTTCCCACCAAGTTCGCCTTGGCCACCTTGCCGAATGGATCGAGTTGCGGCAGGAACAGCACACCCAACGCCACCAGCGCGGGCAGCCAGACCGCATGCCAGAACCGCTGGTGCCACGTAAACGGCAGAACGCGCTCGGGCGAGACACCGACCGACTTGGCCTCGGCGGACCTCAACACCAGCGGCTGATACTCGCCGGCCGACGATTCGAGGAGCGACAGCGTCAGGTACAGATCCTTCGCCCCCGTCGACCGATCGACCAGCCGGGCGGCATCGGGAATTGTCGGCTTGCGGTGCAGAACCAAGGCCACCAGCGCGGCCAGTACTGGGACGGACGCAAACGCCAGCCACGTGCTCTGCGACGGCGCAAGGAACCCCGGCACGAGCCCCGACAGCCGCATCGCCATCAGCACCACCGCGAACAAGGCACACAAGATGAGAAAGGCCAGATAGAAGCTGCGACCAACGGCCGCCAGCCGCATCCGCCGGGTCACCTTCAGCAGCAGTTTGTAGGCGTTCGAAGTTTCCGACATGACTCCCCCACAGTCTCACAGACGTTTCGTCTTTGGATCGACCGAACGAAGCTTACCCTTCGCAGTTTTTCGGGGCAAGCGGTTTCTTTGTTCCCTTTTGGACTTCGATCAGTTCCAAAAGGTTTCGTCACCACGTGGGCATGAGGGGTATCCTTGCCCGTCGGAATTCACGCGGAAAATCGGGCAAGAGTGCCCTTCCCACCGCGTTTTTCAACAGGCAGTTAGGATCGGAGCAGAATTAATAGTCGTGGTTCGCTCCGCGAACCAACGTTGGTTCGCGGAGCGAACCA
>JAYTIB010000175.1:0-15483 GCA_043732205.1 Schlesneria sp.
TGTTGGCGCTGATCGGCTGGTTCATGAGCGGCTCAATCCGCCACGCGGCGCTGAGAACGTTCGTTCGCGTCGGTGCGGTGATGACCGTGCTGGTCATCGGCTTCTACCTGACGCGGTTCGACAACTACAACTATGGCGGAGTCAGTTGCGGGTTGCGGTGGGCGTTGTGGCTGATTCCGTTCTGGCTGCTGGCGCTGGTTCCCGTGGTGGATGGTGTCGCCCGCTTCACAGCGCTGCGCTGGCTGCACGCTGGTCTGCTGGGAGCGTCGATCGTTTCGGCGTGGCTGCCGATTGACAACCCCTGGCAACAGCCGTGGCTGTTCAAACGGATGGAAGCTTGGAGGTGGATCGACTACACGCGCAAGCCGCCGGAGTTGCCGCGCAAGTTGTGGACTTGGTTCCCATCGATCCCGGACGTCAAGCCGACGGCCGATGAGTCTCCGTGGATCGAGTTCACGTCTCAAGCCGCCGACGGTTCGTTGTTGCGCCGCCGGCTGACCTGCCGCAAGCCTGCGGAAGGTGCAGCGGACTTGGTGGAACTGGAAGTCTTGGAGGCGGTCGGAGACGAAGCGCTGCGACCGGTTCGGAAGCTGTTGATCGACGCCAAACGCTTTCATGACGGGGCACCCACGGCAGACTTCATCCGTTGGTCCGACCCGGTCGCAGTGTCGCCCGCTCAGAAGCAATCAGACCTGACTTTCGTCCGCGCGTTGCCGCTGAAGAAGGAGTATCGGGCGGGCAAGGTCCGCTACCTGCGATTGCCGCTGCGGGACGATGCGTTCCGCTGCCAAACGGCCGCGGCCGCAGTCGACCATCCCCACGATGACCCGCTGCATCAGTATCGCTGCGACACGTGGCTGTGCGATGAGCTGCCATTCGGAGTGGCGCAGTTCGAGATCAAGGTGACCGACAACGACAGCGGTGCCGTCGTGCATCAGGAACGCTGGACGGTCAGCGAGTGCTTTCCGGAAGTCACGGCGACCGCGCCACCGCCGGTGCCAAAGCGGTAGTCCGGATTATTCACCACGGAAAACACGGAAAGTCACGGAAGGGAAGAAGAGAAAAGCTGCGTTCAAAAACCCCATCCTGCTCAACAAACGCAGTGCGAGACGGCGACTTGTTGCAACTCTTCCGCTTCCGTGAGATTCCGTACTACTAACGATTCGCTTCTGGTCTGGCCGCGAAGATCTGATTTGCGTCAAGCAGCCCTGCGAGTCGTCATCAAAGCTCGGAGTCATTCTTTTGTCGGCGACCGCCAAGAAGACTTCGACAGGAAGATTTGGGACAAGAATATCCGAGCAGAAAATCCCAAAGGCAGCTCATATCTTCCTGTCACACATTTTCCTGTCTACGTTTTGTTGCGGCATGACCGGGCTGGGTTTTCCGTGGTTCCTCATGAATGATTCTGTGTCGGGGAATGACACTCCCACTTCGTCGGCTGGCAGCCTGTGGAACCTTTCTCTATCATCCGCCCCATGAGTCGCGAGGTTAAAGTTCACCTGTTGCCAGTGTTGTTTGAGCCGGAAGACGTGCGGGGCGGAATCGCCGTCATCATCGACGTCCTGCGGGCCTCGACGACCATCGTTCATGCGCTCGCTCACGGGGCGAAGGCCGTCATTCCGACCGGTGAGGTGGACGAAGCGCGTCGCATCGCCGCGGACTTTCCGAAAGGAAGCGTGCTGCTCGGCGGAGAGCGTGCGGGGCTGCTGATCGACGGCTTCGATCTCGACAACAACCCGTTCGCGTATCCGCCTGAAGTGGTCGCCGACAAGACGATCGTCTTCACGACATCCAATGGCACCAAGGCGCTGCTGCGAGCCAGCCGGGCCGACCGGATCCTGATCGGCTCGTTCGTAAACCTGCAAGCCGTGGTTTACGAGCTTTTTGCCGACGTGCGGCCCATCCACTTGGTTTGTGCCGGTACGTGCGGAACAGTGACGCTGGAAGACGTGCTGTGCGCGGGAGCGATTTGCACCGTCATCGCGGAGTTAATCGATGACTGCAAACTGAAGGCGTTGAATTGCACCGACGACCAGACGCAATTGGCGCTGGATCATTACCGGTCCAGAGTCTCTCGGACTGGCTTTTCCACAAACGAAGCGATTCATGAGGCGGTGCGACTTGGCTATGGTGGCAGGAATTGCACGAGGCTTGGATTCGACGATCAGATCAAGCGAGCGGCCCATGTCGACCTGTTCGACATCGTTCCCGAATACGACAAGTCCACCCGAACCATCACCATCGCGTCACCTCGTCAATGACCGAATCGCGACCGCATTGAAGACCGATCCAAAACCTGAACAGCTTTCAGCCTGACAGCCTTCAGCTAACGGCTAAGAGTCAATCGCCAACCGCTTCCTCCAACAAAAGGCTTCCCAACATGGCTGTAGAAACCCGCATGGACAAGATTGTGGCGCTCGCCAAACGCCGCGGATTTGTGTTCCAGTCGTCCGAGATTTACGGCGGACTGAACGGCTTCTGGGACTACGGACCGCTCGGCGTCGAACTGAAGCGCAATGTCCGGCAGGCGTGGTGGTCCGACATGATCACCGAGCACGACGAGATCTCGACACCGGCCGGCGCGCCGTCGAGCTTCGACATGGTCGGCGTCGAGACCTCGATCGTCATGCACCCGCAGGTCTGGAAGGTGTCCGGCCACTTCGATCTGTTCGCCGACAAACTGGTCGACTGCCGGGAGTGCAAGGGCCGCTTCCGCGCGGATCATCTGTCGACCAGCGAGTGCCCGATCAAGCCCTCGAAGGCACCCGGCCAGCACGACAAATGCCAGCTCACCGAACCGCGCGACTTCAACCTGATGTTCGAGACGTACACGGGCGCGGTTCGCAGTGAGGAAAACAAAGCGTTCCTGCGGCCCGAGACCGCGCAGGGGATGTTCGTCAACTTCAAGAACGTCTGCGATTCCAGCCGCGTGAAGATCCCGTTCGGCGTGGCCCAGATCGGCAAGAGCTTCCGCAACGAGATCACGCCGCGCAACTTCACCTTCCGATCGCGCGAATTCGAGCAGATGGAGATGGAGTTCTTCTGTCATCCCGGCCAATCACTGGCGTGGTACCAGTACTGGCGCGACCGCCGCTACAACTGGTACATCAGGCACGGGATCTCGACCGGCAACCTGATCCTGCGCGAGCATGCCAAGGAGGAACTGGCGCACTATTCAGTCGGCACCGCGGATCTCGAATATGCGTTCCCGTTCCTGGAAGCGGGTTCGTATGGCGAGCTGGAAGGGGTCGCGCACCGTGGCGACTTCGACCTGCGTTCGCACTCGGAAGGAAAGCTGTGCAAGCAGGATGGGCAACTGGTCGTGGAGCTCGGTGCGGACGGCAAGCCAAAGTACTCGGGCAGCGGCAAGGATCTGAGCTACTTTGACGATCAATCGCGCGAACGCTTTGTCCCGCACGTGATCGAACCCGCCGCCGGCTGCGATCGCGCGACGCTCGCCTTCCTCTGCGAAGCCTATTACGAAGACCATCAGCCGGATGAGAAGGGGGTCATGCAGGAACGGGTGGTGCTGAAGCTGCATCCCAAGCTGGCCCCGATCAAGGTGGCCGTGTTCCCGCTGATCAAGAAGGACGGACTGCCCGAGATCGCCGCCGGGATTTACCGGGCCTTCAAGCAGGCGGGGATTGCGGTGCAGTACGACCAGCAAGGGGCGATCGGTCGGCGCTACCGCCGCATGGACGAAATCGGCACCCCGTTCTGCATCACCGTCGACGGTGAGACCACCACGGCCGGCACCGTCACGATCCGTGACCGCGACACGCTCGAACAGATCCGGCTGCCGGTGAAAGACCTGGTCAGTCACGTGCAGGAACGATTGAAAGCCTGACCCGGAGAATGGCCACTCTTGGCCGTCTGTCTTGAATGCTCAACGCAATTGAACGCCCACTCCGGACGCACATGCGCGACGATCCTCAACCGAGCGAAGGCATTCGAGCCAGTCCATGCGGCATTCAACGCAGGTGTAAATCACGGTGAGGCTCGTCCTGCGACAGGGGTGAATTCGCATTACGGTTCCGGCGGTTCTGAGAATGGATGTCGCGTTGTCGCTGTCCGGACACTGGCGCAACCGGCTGTGAAATGGCTGCGACAAACTCGTGTCGGCGATGGCGCGCCGACTATTCGGGCTGCTGCCCTCGCACGATTTCCCAGTGCCGCCGAATGATCTCGGCAGCCTGCTCCTTGACGGTCTTGTGGGACTGGCGCGCGGTCGGCACGGTTCGGCCTTCGGGCGGCTGGGTCGCAGTACTCGGTGACGGTAGCGGTGCGGTCGTGGACGGCACCGGGGGTTGGCGTCCCTTGATCACCGTCGTGTCGGGCACAGACGACAATTCCGTCTGCCCCTCGCCGGCCAACCACGTTGAGATTTCGTCGTCCGATAGGCTGCCGCTGGCATCACCCTTGTCCTTGGGCTGTGCCGGTCGCGGCCGCGGCATCTGAAACAGTGCCGCCCCCACGCGCAGCACGTCTCCAGGCTTCATCAGGTACGGCTCGGTAATGGCCACGTCATTGACGTACGTTCCGTTCTGACTCTCCAAGTCCCGCACCCAGACACCACCATTCGGCGCACCCCTCAAAGAGCAATGCTTTCGACTGATCAGGCTGGAGGCGATTCGCATGTGACAATCCTCGTCCCGCCCGACGATGACTTCACGATCCGGAAGAACCAGCTTCTGACCTTTCAGCTTGCCGGAAAAAATAATCAATTCCGCCATCTCTGAACCACCTTGTCGACACAGATTCGAAACACGCGGATTGAGCCAATTCAAGTTGACGCCGAAAACGATTCCGATCGACTCTATGCACGGGGAACGGCGACAGGCTCGCCGCACTGCGGGCAAGTCAGGTTCTTTCCCCGATGAGTGGAACTGACTTTGAACTTCTTCCCGCAGGAGCAGACGAACCGAATCCGCATCGGATCAGCCGAGGTGTTCTCGTGATGTGTTCGCTGCCAGACGGCAGTGGCGACCTCACGCATCCTGGCGATCAAGTCGTCCGGGTTGTACGGCTTGGTGACATAACCATCGGCACCAACCTTCTGCGCCAGTTCACGGGACTCGGGCAGATCAATGGCCGTAACGATGAGAACCGGCACAGCGTCATCCGTGTGTTTCAAACGCTCGCAGATTTCGAAGCCGCTTTCACCCGGAAGCATCAAGTCCAAGATCACGAAGTCCGGTTTCTGCATCACAAATGTTGCCTGTGCCTGACCTCCGTCCCGAGCGATGCGAACCTTATATCCCTGTCGTTCCAAGATCCTTTTCAAAACGTCCGCCGTATCCGCATCGTCCTCCACCACCAACACCAGATTGATGGGAACTACGACGGTTGCCTGACTTGCCCAGCGTTCAGTATCCATGACGAAAGTTCCGTTGGCTCCCCAACAAGCGCCTGTCGTGCTGTTTTGGAATGAGGTGATTGGGTCGATCTGAAATCGTTTCCGGTCCATGTTGGATACCGAATTTCTAATCACAACGCAATCAATTTCAGCCATTGGCCGGCCAAGTTCTTTTGACAACTCCGTAATGCTTCCCTCCAGTCTCGCTTCGCCTGGCACAGCCAGAGCCACTGCGTCTTGCCTCATTCAGCGGAACAGACAAAGTACGCAACTGCTCGGAGTTTCATCTCTTCAATTGCAGTTCGGCAGCGTTCGAACCGCGCCCAAATCCCGTGACCGAATCGAGTCAAACAACTTCACGGCCCCTTCAAAACCGGCGTCTCGGATGCCCAACGCGGGGTTTTGCCGAGAAAACAAGCGAAAAACATCATTAGGATCATTGACATTCGCGTTGGCCGCCACTTTACTGACGCCCCACTGGGGATGGGTATTGCCCCCGGAAACAGGGAAGTTTGTTTCGGAATGGAATTCGACTGAACGGATTATCGCACCAAAGGAGTTCAAGATGACGGATGTCAAGAAACCAAAGTCAAAGACCGAAGTCCTCAACGTACTGGCCGAGACCACCGGCCTCAGCAGAAAGGACATCGCCAATGTCTTCGTGCAGTTGAGCGACCTGATCGGGAAGGAAATCGGCAAGAAGGGGCCCGGCATGTTCAGCGTGCCCGGCTTGATGAAGATCATCGTGGTGCGCAAGCCCGCCACCAAGGCCATGACCAAGGCGAATCCGTTCAAGCCCGGCGAGATGATGCTTCAGAAGGCCAAGCCCGCCCGCAACGTTGTCAAAATTCGGGCCTTGAAGGCGCTCAAGGATCTCGCCTGATTCGACAGGTTGGCCAACACTGAATCTCTGGATTTCCGGGCTGACGGAATCTCCGCCGCCCGGGAGTTTTTCATCTGTCCCCTTCCATGCGTACATCGGCTACGAGACAGGGTCGTTCCGGGCCACTTGACCGTAACTGTTGTAATCTCTACAATCTCCGCCACGGACCGTCGGACGTGGCGGTGCGAAACATTCGTGAATGGGTTTCGCCCGCTCGTGTAGACCGTTTACGGCTACCAGTTCGCTGGCAGGGATAGAAGCTGCAATGAGGTAGTGAGCACCGGGAGTCTCCAGAAATGTTGGTACTGTCGCGGAAAAAGAACGAGAGCATCGTGATAAACGATTCAATCGTGATCACCGTTGTTGAGATTCGGGGCGACAAGGTTCGCTTGGGAATCGAAGCACCGCGCGAAGTCCCCATCCATCGGAGTGAGGTGCATGCTGCCATTGTCGCGCAGGGAAATGTCCCCGCCGCCGCCGAGCAGGCGTGCTCCTCTCCCGAGATCTGAACCCAGTCGGGCGTTGTTTGACGGGGTTCATTGAGATCGCAGGCTATTGTCTGATAAGGCATTCCAACTCCTGCGGCACGTTTTCGATTTTTGATGTGTCTTGGGATAGAGTTTTTTGAGCCGAGCGGTCGATTTCTCGGTACGCGACCTTCGCGGCCCCATCGTCTAGAGGCCTAGGACATCGGATTTTCAGTCCGAGTACTGGGGTTCGAATCCCCATGGGGTCAATTGTCAGCCCACGTTCCATCGGAACGTGGGCTGATTCATTTTCAAGAGAATCGAACCGATTCGACAAACGTTCTCGACCGCGAAAGATCCGCTGCCGGCGCATGCAGACGTCGTCCATACGGGCGACTCATTCCGACAGATTGATCGCATCGATCATTTGCCGCAGCCGACCAGTTTCGCGCCGGTTGAAATGCAGCTTCAACCGGGGATGAGCCGTCAAGTGCTCTTCGTCTTCCTCGTACGGATGGGCTTCTGTTCGCTCAATCGCTCCGTTGACCAACAGATCCGCAAACGTGGCGTTCAACTGTGCCAAGAACGCATCATCAATGGGGCGACGCAGCCGCAGGATCAGATCCTCACGAATGTACCGCATGCTGTCATAGACCGAGTAAAACTGCAGGATCTCGTTCTGGGCGGCCGCCACGTTGTCAACGATCTTCAGCAGAGACAAATCGCTTGCGCTGATCAGATTCCTTGACTGCAACTGTTCTTCCACAAATCTCAGCCACGAAGTCCAGTAGGTGCCCCCCGGGGCATCCAAGCACACGATCGGGATCAAGTCACGCTTTCCGGTCTGAACCAGCGTCAACACCTCGAACAACTCGTCCTGGGTGCCGAAGCCTCCGGGAAACAGCACCACGGCATGCACCTCCTTCACGAACATCAGTTTCCTGGTGAAGAAGTATCGGAAGGTGACAAGCTTCTCATCCTTGTCGATGATGTGATTCGCGCCCTGTTCAAACGGAAGCATGATGTTTACGCCGATGGACATCGCCTTGCCCGCACCGACATGCGCCCCCTCCATGATGCCGCCGCCAGCGCCGGTGACGACCATCCATCCTTCCGCAGCCATGCGGCGGCCGAGTTCCACCGACGCCTGATAGTCGGGATGGTCCGGCCGGGTTCGCGCCGACCCAAACACGGAAACCTTGCGGATGCGTCGGTAGGGGGTGAAGACCTTGAATGCGTATCG
Organism: Schlesneria sp.; assembly: GCA_043732205.1. Taxonomy (GTDB): domain Bacteria; phylum Planctomycetota; class Planctomycetia; order Planctomycetales; family Planctomycetaceae; genus Schlesneria. The sequence continues at coordinate 7,950 of JAYTIB010000175.1, forward strand.
CAACTCCCTGAGAGACCGGCTAAGGATTTTCAGGTCGCCCTGCGTCGCATGATCCCGCTCCAGTTTGTCGGCGGTTTCCTTGATCTCAGCGATCAGTAATGCGCGCCGTTCGGCTTCGAAATCACCACTCCAGGACGAAGTCGAAGTCAGCATGCCGTTGCCCCATCTTTCCCGCACGTGGCGTGGTGAGCAGCCCACACTCTCGATTCAACCGTCCACAGCCTCCAAAGCCTCGGACTTGGTGGCGTAGATCGCCCACAGTGTTTCGAGCGCGGTCAGCTTCAGCAGTTCACGCGCCATCTTGCTCGGACCGCACAGAACCAGTTCACCGCCACGACTCTTGACTGCGGTGTGACATCGCAGCAGCAGCGCCAGAAATGCAGATCCGAAGTATTGAACCTCGCTGAGGTCAAACACCGCCATCGGCGACGTTTGGATCTTCAGCGGAGCCATGACGATCTCCGCAGCCTGCTCAATCACATCCCACGGCATCTGCTCGACGTTGGCAGCGGGGGTAATCACGACGGTGTTGCCGTGCCACTCGAGGCGGAAGTCATCACTGGCGGCGGTCATTATGAGTTCCATCTCCTGCTTGATGCGGAATCCTCCCTGCAAGCGAGGGGGCCATCCGTTCATTTGGCCCTTGAACTTATCGCCAATCCATCCCGCATGGGCAAGTCCGGTTACAAAACAAGCCCGGCCAATCGGCCGGGCTTGAAGCATCCCAACTGCAACGCTCGCTTCACCAACAGCCGCAGCGGGCTCCATACGGTGAGTAGGTGTTGTACGTCGAGTAGACGGGATTTGAATAACCGGCGTAACCGCCACCGTATCCACCACCGTATCCACCACCGTACCCTCCACCGTACCCCGAGTAATACGACGTCGGGTAGACGTACGCCGGGCTCGCTGCGTAGTAGCTGGTTGTGTACACCGGATTCGAGTAGACAACCGGACGATATGCCGCATAGCTGCCGTAAGATCCGTTCGAGTAGTACGGCGAGGCGAAGGAGTTATTCGCGTAATACGGTGAAGCAAACCCATACGATCCGTAGTATCGCGGAGCGTAATTGTAGCTCGAAGCACCGTAGAAGGGGCGGTAGCCACCGAAGTAAATGGACGGCCGCCCGTAGTAGTACGAGCCTCCGTAGCCGCCCCCTCCGCCCCATCCGCCATAGCCCCCGAATCGGCGGTAATGCCATCCGGCCGTGGTCGGCGCGATCGCTTGCACCAGTCCCGGCTGGCCGAGCAACGGGCTGGCGTCCGCCTTACTGCTGGCAAGCCCCATTGCCAACAGGCATGCCATCGGAATGCTCCATCGAATCCGTCGATTGACGTTCATCATCCGCCCTCCTCGAAGTTCACGCTGGGAACCACGGCAATGTTCTTGCCGGAACAATCGGCATCCTGCCGGTGTACATCCTAGCGCTGTCGATTCCCGTTGGTCAAGCAGGCAACTCCCTGACGATCACATCAGCATTCCGCAATTCCCGCGTCGCACGGATCGTAGCGGTGGAGTCGCGGCCCGCATTCCGGCATCGCACCGCCGCCAATGCGAGCTGCGGTTTGCTTTGACTTGAGGATGCCGTCGCCTACAATCCAGCCCCTTGGCGCACGGATGCGGTTTCGAACATGGCATACGTTCGCCGGAGCGATTGCATGACCCCGCGAATTCTGACCGCCCTCCCCGTGTACAACGAAGAGCGGCATCTGCGAGAGGTCTTGAGCGAGGTCAAAAAATACTCGCACGAGATCCTGGTCGTTGATGACGGTTCCTCGGACCGCACCCCTGAATTGATGGCGCAGGACCGGAGCCTGTTTCGGATACGGCACGATCACAACCAAGGCTACGGTGCAGCGCTCCGCACCGCATTCCAGTACGCACTTGATGGACAGTACGATGTCCTGGTCACCATCGACTGCGACGGACAGCATGAACCCCGATTGATCCCCGAACTGGCCGCCGCAATCTATGCCTCGCAGGATCATCCCGCGGACATTGTTTCCGGCAGTCGGTACTTGACGCCATTTCCGGGTGACAGCCAGCCGCCGGTGGATCGACGCCGCATCAACATGCTGATTACCCAACTGCTCCAGGAGCGGTTCGGATTGAATCTCACGGATTCCTTCTGCGGATTCAAAGCGTATCGCGTCGACTCTCTGGCGCGACTCCGCATCACCGAGTTGGGGTATGCGATGCCGCTGCAGTTGTGGGTTCAGGCCGCCGCCCTCAAGTTGAAAATTGTGGAATTCCCCGTCCCGCTGATCTATCTGGAAGAGGAGCGTTCCTTCGGCGGGGCTCTCGACCAGGCCGAGCGGCGGTTGGCTTACTACCGCGAAGTGATTGATCGAGAAGTCGCGTCGCTGCACCTTCCCGTTGGAGCGTCGACCGCCGAAGGCAGAGAGTGCCGTCCCGACAGTGCGACGTCCCTTCAGTCGGCGTCCTGCGAATCGTCAACGCCGTGAGCTCTTCCGGCGATGAATCTCGGCCGATGAATCCAGCCACTCAGCGTCTCCGTTCGTCCGCCGATACTGGTGTGACGGCACCCGTGTTCGTGGTCCCTCGCCAGAACAAATCGGTGCTCCGCATTCCACATCAATGCGAGCAGGCTGCGATCGTGGTCGAAAACTCGCGGCGTCTCTCCGAGACGGGAATCGATCTGCACGGCGTGTCACTGCAAACGCTTCGCGAGCAGACGCAGGCCGCCGTGATCGCAGAGGCATTGGCCTACACCAAATCGATTGTGGGCGGCAACGTCGCAGTGGAAAAGCAGACGCCGCTCATCGTCACCGGGCATCAGCCGGAACTGTTTCACGCCGGCGTCTGGGCGAAGAACTTTGCTGCAGCAGGGCTGGCAGAACGGGTGCAAGGTCTGGCGTTGAATCTGATCGTGGACAATGACACCGTCGCGAGCACGCGGATCAGTGTTCCCGTCGGCACGCGCCACGCGCCCGCGATTGAATGGATTCCGTTCGATGCAACGCAACCCGAGCAACCGTGGGAAGAGGCGACCATTTCGGACGTGGCGTGCTTTCGGGACTTCGGCGAGCGCGTTCGATCGAGAATCATCGAGTGCTGGAGCTATGAACCGCTGGTCGCCGCCGGCTGGCCCGCAGCGATCCGCCATGCCGGCATTTCGTCGAGACTCTGTGATTGCCTGACTGCGGCGCGCGTGTCGGTGGAACGATCGCACGGACTTCGCAACCTCGAAGTTCCGATGTCGCGCGTTTGTTCGACTCCGCCATTCTGTCTGTTCGCCGCCTTTCTGCTGGCGCACCTGCCGAGATTCCATTCGATCTACAACGACGCGGTGTGCGGATACCGGCGGGGCCACCACCTGCGGAGCACCACTCATCCCGTTCCGGAACTCGATGCCGACGATGGCTGGTTCGAAGCTCCGTTCTGGGTTTGGCGACGCGGCGATCAGCGACGCGAACGCCCGTTTGTTCGACAGGCGGGTGGCGAAGTGGAATTGCGTGACGGTCGCGGGATCTTCGCTCGACTGCCACTGTCTCCCGACCGGTCGTTGGACGCGGCGGCAACCGTGCTCGGCGACCTGAGTCTTCAGGGAATCCGATTTCGCACGCGAGCCCTGACCACCACCCTGTTCGCCCGGTTGTTTCTGGCGGATCTGTTCATCCATGGGATTGGCGGTGCGAAGTATGACGCGATGACCGATCAGATCTGCGAGCGTTTTCTGGGGATCAAATGTCCGCCGTTCGCGACGGTTTCGGCCACGGTCCATCTGCCATTGGCACCCGCGTTTGCAGTATCGATGGACGATCTGCGGAGCGCGGAGCATCGGATTCGCGACCTCCAATACAATCCCGATCGGCATCTTGCCGAGTCGTCAGATCCGCACAGCCTCAGCCTGATCGATGAGAAGCGAACGATCATTGCCGGGTTCGGTTCGGATCATCCGACGATTTGGGAACATCGTCGGCTGGGGGAAATCAACTCCGCACTGTTCGCACAGTTGGGGAGTCTCGGGCAGACCCTGCATTCGGACCGTGAACAGCTTCGCCAGCAGTTGCGTGCCAATTCCGTGCTGCAGAACCGGGAGTTTTCATGGTGTCTTCAACCGGAGGAAATGGTGACTTCGTTCTTCCGGCGGGAGTTCCTGGGGTAAGCGCATTTGCGATGGAATCGGCACTTTCAAGCGGTGTCGGAGGGGACTATTGAACGTACCCGCTGGATTGTCTCGTGCGACAATCACCGTCGCCTTTCTCGCCTCAGAGAAATCATCGCCGGACCGCTCGCCTGACGCGGGGCCGCACATTACAATCCGCGGGCCGGAAATGTTGTGGCGGACTTTGAAACGTTGACGCACGTGTGGGGATCGGGGCAGCCGATAGTTCAATCGGGGCTCGGTCGGGCTGGTGATTGTGGTGGGCGGTTGTAAATGCCGAGTGGAAACGTCGCCCCACTGCTTGAACCGTTTCCAGTGAGCATTTGCAGCTTTCAATGATGGAGAAACTTTCATGGCCAAGACGGGCGGACGCAAGAAGCTTCCCAAGGAAGTTGCCGTCATCAATGCGGACAATTGCACGGGCTGCGAAGCCTGCCTCGAAGTTTGTCCGGTCGACTGCATCTACAAAGTGCCGGGTGAATCGATTTCCGTGCTGCAATCCTGGTGTGAAATCGACGTCGAGCGGTGCGTCGGCTGCGAAGTCTGCGTGTACATTCCCACGAAGAAGTCGGATCCCTATGAATTGACCGTCTGTCCGTGGGACGCGATCGAAATGGTGCCAACGATTCAGGTGGCGCAGGCCGTGGCCAGGAAGGGTGGTCCACCGGGCTATCTGGCAGAAAACTGGGAACGGCTGGTCATCCCCGCCCAGCGAATGGCCGAACTCGCGGCTGAACAGGCCAGCGGCAAGTAGCGTCAGCGATTTGAGGTTTGAGAGAGACAGACAACGAATTCCAGGTCGCCGCCATTCGTGTTGAGAATGGAAGAGGAGACCTTCGGTCAGCCGTTTCGACGGGGTCAGGAGACCCGCGCCGAACAGGCTGGCAACACAGTTGGCGGAGAACCAGGAATCTCCAATCCGAAGAATCTCGAAAGCATCGGGCTGAGTCCTACTCAGGGGCTGCGAACATGACCGCCCGCTTTCGCGTCTTGGTCACGGATCGCGCGTGGCCTGACACCTCGATCGAGCAGCAGGTCGTCTCGGAAATCGATGCCGAGATCGTCGAACCCGAAAGTCCGGGTGAGGACGCCTTGGTGCGTGCAGCGGCGACGGTCGACGCGATCGCCACCAACTGGGCGAAAGTTTCCGATGCGGTCATTCGCGCCAGTCGCCAATGCCGGATCATCGCGCGATTCGGAATCGGTGTCGACAACATCGACCTGCGAACGGCAACGGAGCTGCGGATCCCGGTGACGAATTGTCCCGAGTACTGCGTCGGCGAAGTCTCGGATCATGCGTTGGGTTTGCTGTTGGCCTGCGCCCGGCGAATCAGTCTCTTTCACCTGCGTGCCAAGCGGGGTGAGTACAATCCCGCGACTCCGTTGCCGATCCAGCGCATCGCCGGTCAAACGCTGGGACTCGTCGGTTTGGGGCACATCGCCCGGGCGCTCGTCCCCAAGGCCCGTGTGTTGGGACTGAACGTGATCGCGAACACTCCCAGCGGGCTGGGCCACGGGACTGGTGTCGGCATGGTCTCCTTCGGCGAACTCTTGTCGGCGAGCGACTATGTCTCGATCCACGCGCCGTTGACTCCGCAAACACGCCGGATGTTTGATCAGCGGGCGTTCGCAGGAATGCGTCCGTCAGCCTACTTGATCAACACGTCGCGCGGCGGGCTGGTGGATCATGCGGCCTTGTATGACGCGCTGCAGAAGAACCAATTGGCGGGTGCGGCGTTGGACGTCTTCGACCCGGAGCCGCCCGACCTGACTGAGCCGCTGTTTCAGGATGAACGGGTGATCGTCACACCTCACGCCGCGTTTGTCTCTGAACAGGCGATCCGGCAGTTGCGCGAGGAAGCGATGCGGAATGTCGTCGCCGTCCTGTCCGACCGTCGCCCGAACAATGTGCTCAACCCGCAAATCTACTCTGCCCGGTAAGAGCCGTTCCGGCGAGCGCCGCCCGATCGGATTCACCCCCGATCGCATCCGGCTTTTCGAGCTATCGTTGGGGAGATTGCGATTCGACCCCCGAACGCACGTGGTTGACTCCTTCGCGCCAAAGGATTGTTCCCGTGGGCTCCCGCCATTCCCATTCGCAGCGAGTGACTTCGCGCGCCGACCGTCAGGCCAACAACCCGATTCCAGCCGCGACGACCGGCCGGGTCATTCGGTGCGACACCGTCGAGGCTGTCGTGATCCTCGACGAGCCGACTCCGGCCCCACCGCCGCGGTCGGCACCTTCCGCCAAATCGAGCCGCGATTCGAGTTGCGACGTGGAGATTTGCGGGGCCATCGCGGCGGCTCAGACTCAACCTAGGACCGGAAATCCAATGATGGACAACACAGCCACCAACCAGACCGAAGAACTGCGCCAGCAGCTTGAAGGCAAGAATGAATTGATCGCCGCACTGGTTGCGGAATTGGAGCAAGTGGTTGAGCAACTGGATCGGGTGAAACGCAACGGCTCCGATCGTTCGCGTTCCGGTGCAATGACTGCGGCGCTCCCGTCGGAAGTTGTGGAGGAGCACCAGCAGGTTTTGGGTGAGTTGCAGCGCGTCGTCCAGCAGTGGGAGGAAATGCAGGCGGCCACCACACTGGGGCGCATCGAAGCGGAAATCGCCGAACTCCGGACGATGATGGCCAATGGATATTCCCGCAATCCAGCCGATCACAATCGCTTGCTGTCTGCGTCTTCTTCCGCGGACAACTTGGAAGCCGTGATGTCGCGACTGTCGCTCGACGCCTCCGCCAGCGGAGTGCCAACGGGCAGCCCCGCAGGAACGGATTGGGAGTCGATGAAGCGGCAAATGCTCGGCGAAACTTCCGACCTGCCCGCCGAAGACGATGTGGCTGATGACCTGATCGCGCTGCTGGATGGGATCGCGGCTCCCAGTCCCATCGACTTTGACACGGTGTCGGCGGATGTTCTGAAGCGGGCGTGTTCCGATCGGGATACTTACATCGTGCAGATCACCCGCTGGGTCCGCACGCGGCGAGCCGTCTCGGTCCCCGAAAACTGGGAAGAGATCGAGGGCGTTCCGGAGGAGTTGCACCGAAGAGTCGAACAACTGGCCTCACGGCTGGAAGAACAGGTTCGACTGGCCGAGGTCGAGATGTCCCTGGAACGGGCCCGGTTGTCGCGCGAGAAGTCGCAGCTTCAGGCGGACCGCGCCGTCATGGAAAGGCATCTGAAGCGGTTGGGAATCACGTCCCTCGACGAGCTGGAAGACATTGCCGTCAACAACAGTTCGTCGGGCGATCGACGCTGGATGCGGTTCCTGGGTGTGAATCGCAAGAGCTGAGAGCGTGTGAATCTTTCAAGTTCAATGGCGGTCCAGCACAAGATGTCGCGTTGGCTTTAGCCGACGCGGTACGACATCTAGCGTGGGTTGAAACCCACG
>JAYTIB010000176.1:0-6015 GCA_043732205.1 Schlesneria sp.
GACAGCCAATGCGCTGTGCGTTTCTTGCGTCCGAGAGTGGCCGACGAGACTCAATCATCTTTCTGCCTCTCTCTTTCTGTCTCCCTGCCTTGCCGGTAATGCGAAGAAGGAGACAGAAAGAGAGAGGCAGAAAGATGAACACCGATGAAGTCCTGGCGAAGGCCTGGAAGCAAACGAGGCGCAGCCCCCAAAGATCGTTGCTGGAATCTGAACCCCCGCCCCCCAAAGTCAGGTCGTGGCAGAGCACAACTGTTCTATCGAACCGTCGAGAGCGATTTCTGTAATCCCGCAATCAGGGAGCCGGGACAATCACCTCGTTCAGGCCGGGAAGCGGATACAACGGTCGCAAGACTCCCTGACGCTGGCTACCAAATTGAAGAACAAGAAGGTTCCGGCGCTCGCGGCAAGGCCATCGCCATTTTCAAAGTAGGGTGGGACCAGCTCGCTTCGAGCGCCGGCCCACCGTCAGGAAACATCCAAATCTGCTGGTGGGCCGGCGCGGCGAAGCGCCGCTGGTCCCACTCTACATCCTGCCCAGATTTCAAAACGCGATGGCCCTGGCGCTCGCGGGAACGCTGGTTGACGCTCATTCGGGCAGTCCGTATAAACCGCTGGCTTCGCCCCGAAGTGAGTGGCGTGCCGAAACTTTGGTCTGTTTGAGGATTGCCTGAAGCCATGCTTTCGATTCGCCTGCCGGACGGTACTGTTGTTGAGCATCCCGATCATGCGACCGCGCTGGATGTCGCCCAAGCGATCAGCCCGCGCCTGGCATCGGCGGCCATCGGGGCGGTCGTGGCCGGCACGATCATCGACGTGATGCGGCCCCTGGCGGAAGCGACCGAAGAGCGGCCGATCTCCGTCCAGTTGCTGACCGAAAAGGACGCTCCATCGCTCGGCATCCTGCGGCATTCCTGCGCCCACATCATGGCCCGAGCGGTGATGCGGCTGTGGCCCGGTGTGGAACTGGCGTTCGGACCGACGACCGGTCAGGGCTTCTATTACGACATCTCGTGCTCGCACAAGATCTGCGAAGACGACTTTCCGCGGATCGAAGCGGAGATGCAGAAGATCGTCGATGCGGCCGAGCCGTTCGAGCGATTCGTCTGCGATCGCGACGAGGCGCTGAAACTGGTCGACGGCATGTCCCAGTCGCTCAAGGTCGAGCACATCAACACCGGACTGGCCGCTCACCCGACGGTCAGTTTCTATCGGCAGGGGGAGTTCGTCGACCTGTGCCGTGGCCCGCATGTGCCCGATGCGAAGCGGGTCAAGGCGTTCAAGCTGCTGTCGGTGGCGGGAGCCTATTGGAAGGGGAACGCCAGCGGTCGGCAGTTGCAGCGGCTGTACGGAACCGCGTGGTTCTCCCAGAAGGATCTCGACGCCTATCTCGATCAGGTGAACGAAGCGAAACGCCGCGACCATCGGGTGCTCGGCAAGCAGCTCAATCTGTTCGTGATCAGCCCGGATGTCGGTCAGGGCCTGTGCCTGTGGTTGCCGAAGGGGGCGACCATTCGCGCGATCCTGGAAGACTTCATCAAGAAGGAACTGCTGAAACGCGGCTACACGCCGGTCTACTCGCCGCACATCGGCCGCGTCGAAATGTACGAGACGAGCGGTCACTTCCCGTATTACCGCGAGGCCCAGTTCTCGCCGATCTTCGGTCACGACGCCGGGGCACTCGTCGATTTCTGGATTCGCAAACTTCGCGAGCACAAAGACGGGACCGCCGTCTTTTCGCTGGATGACGAAAAGAAGCTGCTCGAATCGGCCAAGGTCATGGGCGCGGAGTTGCCCGAATACCCGCTCAGCGGTGGCGTCGATGCGAAGATCGACTCGCTCCGCATCTGGGAGAAGAGCCAGGAACGCTACCTGCTCAAGCCGATGAACTGCCCGCATCACGCCCAGATGTACGCCAGTCAGCCGCGCAGCTACCGCGACCTGCCGGTCAAGCTGGCCGAGTTTGGCACGGTCTACCGTCACGAGAAGACCGGCGAACTCAACGGCATGCTGAGGGTTCGCGGGCTCACCCAAGACGACGCACACCTGTTCTGCACACCGGACCAGGTCGAAGGGGAATTCAAGTCGACGCTGGAGTTGGTCAAGTTCGTGCTCGCCAGCGTGGGCCTCAACGATTACCGCGTGCAGTTGTCGCTGCGGGACTCGAAGAACAAGTCGAAGTACGTCGGCAGCGACGAGAACTGGGAACGCGCCGAAGCGACGCTGCGACGAGTGCTCGAAGAGATGGGCTGGAGCTTCACCTCGTGCGAAGGGGAGGCGGCGTTCTACGGCCCGAAGACCGACTTCATGGTCCGCGACTGCATCGGCCGCGAATGGCAACTCGGCACCGTGCAACTCGACTTCAACCTCCCCGAGCGGTTCAAGCTGGAATACATCGGTGCCGACAACCAGGCCCATCGACCGGTCATGATCCACCGCGCACCGTTCGGTTCGATGGAGCGGTTTACCGGCATGCTGATCGAACACTTCGCCGGCGCGTTCCCGCTCTGGCTGGCTCCTGAACAAGTCCGCGTGATGTCGATCAGCGACAAGTTCGAGGATTACGCCAGACAGGTCGAAGCCCGCTTCCGCGACGCCGGTTTCCGAGTCGGAACCGATCTGCGCGGCACGAAGATCAACGCCAAGGTGCGCGACGCGCAGGTCGAGTTGATCCCGTACATGCTCGTCGTCGGCGGCAAGGATCAGGAAAACAACACCGTCAGTGTCCGCGATCGGATCGACGGCGATCTCGGTGCCATGCCGATCGACGAGGCCGTCACCAAACTCCAGCAGGAAGTCACCGAACGCCGCATCCGCCAAGTCAGCGAGAAGAAGTTCCAACAGTTCGACGAGGGCGGTGAGGCGGCGAACGAGTATTGAGCTTGTATCACGTTTCCAAAGCCAGACCGTTGGCTGGATGTGCCGACTCGAAACGGCATCGTTCCAACAACCAGATCGAGCCAATGAGTGAAGGTGGGCTTTCGGCTTCTCGTGATCATCGGATAAAATCAACCCCGGTATCTTGGTACTGATACGATTCGGTATCAGAGACGGTTCTGTCTGTTCAATACCATTGGCGGACAGCATTGTTCACCCTAACCGGGCTTAAACTGTGCCGCGTCCGTCATCCTCGCCGGATTGACGTTTCGTCCCAAGTCGGAATTGGACGGTGCTCTCATGCGGGTTTTTATCAGCCATTCCTCGTCGGACAAGAGTCTGGCGCGAGGCATTGCCCAGGGACTTCGTGATCAGGGACTCGATGTTTGGTTTGACGAGTGGGAATTGCAGCCGGGCGGCAATTTTGCCAAAGCGATCGGCAAGGGACTCGAGTCGTCCGATGCGATGGTCGTATTGGTTTCGCCGGAGAGCATGCAATCTTGGCAGCGCGAGGAGATTCAGTACGCGATCACCACGCCGCGATTTGAAGGGCGGTTGATTCCCGTCATGGCCAAACCTTCGCCGGATGTGCCGTGGATACTGCAAACGATGAATGTCGTTCGACCGGGCCGGACGAACGCCGAGACGACCCGGCGGATCGTGGAAGCATTGCAACAGCCGGCAGCGGGGTGACAGGGAATGCCACGGAAGAATCGTCGAGTTCCGCGTGAGGTGTTCCTGTCACACTCCAGTCGAGACCATCTGTTTGCAAAGTGGCTGAAGCACGAGTTGCAGCGGCACGGGGTTCCCGTGTGGTACAGCGAGACTCACATCGTCGGGGCGCAGCAGTGGCACGACGAAATTGGACAGGCGCTCCACCGGTGTGATTGGTTCCTGTTGATCCTGTCTCCGTCATCAACGCGGTCGATGTGGGTGAAACGCGAATTGCTCTTCGCCCTCGAAAACGCCCACTTCAACAAGCGAATCATCCCCCTCGTCTATCGTCCCTGCGACATGAAGAAGCTGTCTTGGACGTTGTCGAGCATGCAGCACATCGATTTTTCCCAGACCCGCGCGACAGGCCTGAATGAGTTGCTCCGCATTTGGGGGCTCGCTCCGCTTTGAGCCGGCGGTGTCGCCGGGTTTGGAACGTTTCGCGAAAGCCCGGTGCTTCCCTTCGGTCCAGCACCGGCCACCCCGCCGAACACGGGGTTTACTTTGTCGAACTCGATTGCAACGATCCGTTCGTGGATGATCGAGTTCTCGGTGTCACGGCTAGCGAGGAATCGCACCAGTTTTGCGATCGCTCGATGGTGCGTTCCGAAGCCTTCACGCACCCTACTTGCTGGGATTTCAGGATGATTGCAGATTTCAATGAGATCGAGGGCTTTGCGAATGAGTGCTTCGACATCGCCAACGGCGCAGCGGCGACCATTCAGTTTTCGCTGAACGCGAGTAGGGCGCGTTACAGCAAGAGTGCTGGCGAAGGCAGGCAGGAACCGTACCTAATCGGAAATCAGCCTCAGTTTGCGGAGCTGGACACTGCATTTGGGATGGCAGCATATTCCGTAATCCTGTCCGTTGACCTCCGGCGTTCAAGCAAGCGGGCGGTGGAAGTCGGCGCAAAACACACGTATCTCACCATGCATACATACTTGCCGGTTATGGCTGAGCTGGTGACGCGTGCATCCGGGAAAATCGTCGGCCTGCGCGGCGATGGACTGTTCGCGGCCTTTGGTCTGACGAAGCTGGTTGGAACGGGCAAGGAAGTGACCATTGAGGTGGCGCATGCGGCAATGAAAAATGCGACTCGCTGCGGCAAGGGGATGCTTGAGGCAACGGCTGACATTATCAACCCGCTCCTCAATCGAAATGGTATTCGGGGAGACCTTGCGATCGGTGTTGGGATTTCAGTCGGTGAGGTGGTAGTCACGCGAATTGGATTGGGCGATGCAAACGAAGTAACTGTGTATGGCCCAGCAGTCAATCAGGCGTGCAAACTTTGCAGCAAGACGACGGGAGTAGCACTGACGGGCTCCGCTTGGGATACGTATCCGACGTCGAGCGGGGGCAAGATGAAGTTCGACAGCATCGAAGGTGGCGGAGTACGTGCAGTGTTTCCGCCGGGGTTCGTCATGCTTCCGCGAGAGAAGCCAAGGTGGCCAAGATAGGAATGAATAATGTCAGACACAAACAATCGGAGCGAGTTTCTTTGGAATGTGCATACGTACTTGAATGAATATATTCGGCACGCCGACACGAAGGCGAACGCAGTAATTGGATGGACGTCCGCACTGATGGGTCTATTGGTGGCAGGTCAGTTCCACGACAAGTTCGGCTGTTCGATTTCGGGCACGGCGCGGTTCTTGGGATTCGCCTTGCTCGTGTGCGGCTTCACCACAGCGTTCTGGGCGGTGCATCCGCGTCTGAGTACGACTCAACTGCCAGGGATCATTTTCTGGCAGAGCATACTCGCCCATAAGGAAAAGGACGTCTTCGTGAAGGACGTTGGAAGTAAGACCCCTGACGAGTTGTCCGAACAAGTGGCGGGGCATTTATTCGACCTTTCCAGCATCGCAAATGACAAATTCAAATGGGTGGGATTCAGTATTTACCTTGCATTCGCCGGAAGCCTTTTGAGCGGCATCATGTACATGATCGGCTAAAGCAATCGCTTCGGCTCGCGCCAGAACGACTGGGGTCGGGCGTTTTCGACCGCCCCCAGCGGTGTGGTGTTTCCGATGCTGGGGGGTTCGAAGACTCGACCCCGTCCACGCGACCTTGCTTGATCAGAGATTGAAGACGGATGAGGAGCTTTCAAATGGGGTTGCCACAACGAGTTCCCGAAATCACGCCGGCCGAATACCTGCGTCTCGAACGGATGGCCACGTACCGCAGCGAGTACTTCCGCGGCGAGATCTTCGCCATGGCGGGCGGGTCGCCAAGACACAGCCTCATCAAGACCAACGTTTCACGAGAATTGAGTAGTCGGCTGAAGGGCCAACCGTGCGCCACGTACGACAGCGACCTGCGGATCAGATGTGCCACCGGCCTCTACACCTATCCGGATGTGAGCGTGATCTGCTCCGAACTGGAGTTTGACGACAAACACAAGGACACGGTGCTCAACCCCACGCTGCT
>JAYTIB010000177.1:0-2240 GCA_043732205.1 Schlesneria sp.
TCTTGTTCCCGTTGGTTGCGGCTAAGCCGCGCTGGGCCATCCGTGGTCAGCCTTTTGCTGCACCTGTTTGTGTCTTCGTCTGCTTCTGAAATGCGCGCAGCCCGACAGGAAGTTGACGCCTAGTAGTACGAAAACGTCTCACTCATGGCCGCGTGAAGTCTAAGTTGTTCGACTTGCGATCGATTCCTGCGCTGCGGACGATCGGTCGCAACTGGACGAGGCGCGGCGCGCACGAGGGTGGTCGGCGGGTCCGTCGGCCGCCGCCGCCGAAGGGTTGGTATCTGCCGTGCGTAGCCGGACGAAAGGTGGAACTCGACAGCGGAGACTTGGTCGAAGGGTGAGTCATTCGCAGTGGGCAACAGGTCGAGGTCTTCCATCTGATCCGCCTGCCTGATGGCCTGACGAGCAGCTTCGTGAAAGCCTGCTGGACCACGGATACCGTGCTGAAATCGCGGGAACAACACGGGCGCGAACCTGGTCTTCCGGGCGACCTGCCGTTCGGCAACGACACCGTCTTTCCAGGACTCGGCTCGCGTCCCACTGGTCATCGCCGTGCCGGGCAACAAGGTAACGGTCAGGCTTGCGGACGAACGGTCGAACTGGTCGATCTGTATCGCACGCTGGCCGACCTCTGCGGACTATCGACCGACTCGAAGACCGAGGGAGCCAGCCTGAAGCCACTCCTCCAGAACCCGCAAGCGGTGTGGAGCCGACCTGCCTACTCACAGGTCACGCGCGGCGCGGTCGTCGGCACGGACACCGCCAAGAAAGCCAAGGACTGCCAGCCGATCATGGGCCGCAGCGTCCGCACCGAACGCTGGCGCTACACCGAATGGGACGAAGGCCGTCAGGGAACAGAACTCTACGATCACAACGCCGATCCGCGTGAGATGAAGAACCTCGCGTCAGACTCCAAGCACGCGGAGACGGTCGCCAAACTGAAGCATCTCCTCACGAACCAGCGTCCATAGACCGGGCCTTTGAGGAGGGTGCAGTCGTGAATTGGTGGTCCCCTGTTGGACTGTTTCTTCCGGCCCAACGGGCCGGCCATTCCGAGGCCGAGTGACCATTTGTCGATTCCGTCGATGACTTCGACCAACGCGGACGCCGAGGTGAACTGTCGGCCCGTTGGGCCTTCATCACTCGGGTGGCGGCAATCCCAAGGCCGTTGGCCCTGGCTGGTCGAACGAATGGCCCGTTGGGCCGAAAATGCAACGACCACCAATTCACGACTGTACCCCTTTGATGATGAGTCGATAATCCGGGCTTTCGCCCGCTCGACGACCGGGCTAACTTGCTGGGGTGAGATGCCGGTGGGCGTCTCGTTCGTCGTGACAGGAGCCTCGCCATGCCATCGCCCTTTCCCGGAATGGACCCGTTTCTCGAACTGCCGCTGTTTTTCCCCGGCCTGCACGACAGCTTCGTGGCGTACCTGCGCGAGTCATTGCAGCGACTGTTGCCCGAACCGTATTTCGCCGAGATCAGTGACCGCGTCGTGGTCGAGTTCGATGAACGCCGACTCAAACCGGACGTGAACGTGCTTCGCTACGATGAGGCGGGAGGGGAATCGTCTTTCCTCCACGAGACGAATGGTGGGACGGCAGTTGCCGAAGCGACGCGCACTCAGCCACTCCTCATTCAGGCACTGGACGACGAGCACCGCGAAACATTCCTCGAAATCTATGCGGGCGGCGAACACGAACGGCTCGTCACCACGATTGAGGTGCTCAGCCCGAGCAACAAATCGCCGGGTGAGCAGGGGTGGGATCTGTACCTGCGTAAACAGCGCGAGGTTCTGGAAAGCCGCGTGAATCTCGTGGAGATCGACTTGTTGCGCGGCGGTCGCCACACGACGGCCGTTCCCGAGGACCGACTCCAGGCCAAGTCGGGGCCGTTCGACTATCAAGTCTGCATTCACCGCTGGCACCGGTTCGGCGACTTCGCCGTCTACACGATCCCGCTCGAAGAGAAGCTGCCGACGATCGACATTCCGCTGCTGCCGCAAGACCCGTCCGTCGCCATCGACCTGCAATCCGTCTTCGACCGCTGCTACGACACCGGCCCGTACCGCCGCCGCGTCCGCTACGCAGAACTCACTCCGCAACCCGAACTGTCCCCCGCGCGACTCGTTTGGGCGCGAGAACGACTGACCGCGCCGCAAGCGCTACCGTGAATCGGGTCGTCGTGCGGCGCGGGGTGTCAAACACGCGAGTTCGCTCACTCGCGGGTCCACGGCCCTC
>JAYTIB010000178.1:0-6012 GCA_043732205.1 Schlesneria sp.
TGCAGGCGGTCCCCGCGGCCGGTGCGGTGATCCGATTGCAGGGACTGGGACCATTCCCGTTGCCGATGATCGAACTGACACAGGGCAAGCGGATCGTGATCGCCGGTGGATCAACCCAGGATCACCCTGTCATTGCGCTGAAGCCCGGCGATGGCCAGACGACCGCGGGTCTGAAGGTCAGCAATGGAGTGTTGGAACTGCGCGGCCTGCATTTCTCCATCGATCGGCAGATCCTGACCGGACCCGTCAAGGTCGTGGAAGTTGTCGACGGACAACTGATCGTCCAACAATGCACGTTCACATCGAGTGGCGTCACCACCGACCCGGCCGTGGCGATGGTGGTCCACAGCACGCAAGACGCCGCATCGGTTCCGCGCATCGAACCCAACCTGCTGGTTGACCGTGTTCTGGTGCGGGGTGACGGATTGGGTGGCCTGAGCATCCGCCGGGCCAACGTCGACGCCGTCATCCGCGACAGCCTGATGGTGACGGGCTCCGCACCGGCGGTCGAAGTGAGCGGGCACATTGCCGCCAGTGTTGCTGACGTGGCGACAATCAAGCCGCGCCGCATCATCAGGATTCAGCGCAGCACGCTGTCCTCTCAGAACAGGATCTTTGACCTGTCGGTGGATGACGGCAAGCCGCCCCCAACCGCCATCGCGCTCCGCGATTCGATCTGTGCGGCTCAGGGAGTGGTGCAGAATTCGGCCATCGCCTTCGCGGGGAAATGGCCGCAGGCTCGGACAACCTCCGAGAGCTGGCTGACCCGCATGACATGGACGTCGACCAACACTTTGTATCTCGGCTTCGAACAGTTGATCGATCTGGGATCGTCCTTCAAGGTGGCCGACACCGCGACGTGGCAGCGCGTTTGGAACGTCAAACCGGATACGCGCCAGTTTCAGAAACTGACGTTCCCCGAAATGGCGATCGAAGATTTGAGTGTCGTCCTGCCCCATGAATTCGACGCCAGTCGTCTGGGCTATCGCGAAGTGAAAGCGACTGACGGAGGTCTGCCCGGATGCCATGTGAGCAAGCTGTCGGCCCCCGATGTGACGTCGCATCAGCGCGCCGTGGCGGTCGCGTCACGCCCATCGCTGCCGACAGCCGCCGTGAAGCCGTCTGATCCGGTCTTGGTTCGCAAGATCGACTTGAAGAAGGATGATCTCGGTCTGGCACTGAGCCGCACCGATTGGCCCAGCGGGACATTGTTTGAAGCGTCCGGCAGCGGAATCTGTCAGATGACGCCGACGAAAATCGACGGCAAGTCGTTCAAGGTCGTCTTCCGGCAAACCGACGGAGCCAACCTGAAATTGCAGCCGGTGCAACCCAAGCCTTCCGAAGCGGCCAAGCCCGCTCCGTCGGCACTCATCGCCGTCACGCGCGGAACGATGGAGTTGACGAATGCCGTGCTGGAGGGATCTTCCAATCTCAAAGGGATCACACCCGACTGGTTGATACAGGCGACCGACGCCACGGTGATTCTCAACGGCTGCCGGTTGCTTGGTTCAGACGTGGAAGGATCGCGGCAGGTCGGGCTGATTCGGTGGACCACAGCCGCTCCGGGACAACCCGCCGGAGAGCCGCCGGCACTGGTCGTTCGCGAATGTCACTTGGCGGGATCGGGCTGCGGTGTCCGCGCCGAATGCGGCCGGGGGGCGTTGATCTTCCGCAATACTGTGCTGGCGGTGCGCGGCGATGCGCTGGATCTCCGGCCGCTGCGATCCGGCAATGCGCTGCTGCCTGTGCTGGATGCCGAGAACCTGACCGTCTCGGCCACCAACGCCGCGATTCGCTTTGAAGCCGCTGCGGGAACCGATCCCGTGACAGCACCGATGCGCCTGTTCGTGGAGCGATCCGTCTTCGCCCCGCCCCTGGTCTTCAAGGTGGGTGAGACCTCCAATGCGACGCTGCTGCTCTGTGTCGGTCCGGTGATCGAACAGCAGCAGATGGAATGGTGGGGAGCCTCCAACGGTGTGGCCCGCCAAGTGGTCCATCTCATCCGGCGCGATGGTGATACCGGCGCTCCTTCCGATGAGCGCACCGGAGTGACCGCCTGGCGAAAGCTGTGGGACAAGGCGGCCAACATTCGTCTGCTGACGGGAGACAAGGGGGTCTACCTGGCGGGCGAGCTGCCCATTCGTTGGCGTGAACTGAAACCCCTCTCCTTCACGGTCCACAAGAACTCGCAGGCGGCGACGTGGGGCGATGGCGGCCGGGCGATCGGCGCCAACACGCAGGGGGTCGAAGAGGCCAGCCTCGCGAAGAAGGGTGATTCCACCAAACCGAACATCCCCGTCCAGTCCAAAAAGAATGTTGGGTTCTAGTGCCGCGTCACAGCTCAATCTTCGGGTTGTAGCCACGCTCGCCTAGAGCGTGGGCGAGCGACGTGTGAGCCACAATTCCCCACGGTCTGGCGACCGTGGCTACCCGAAGATTTAGCGGTGACGCGGCACAAGCGATTGCCGATGATGACATCGCCGCGGACGGTTCGGCAATGGTTCAATCCGGTGTTCCCAATCGTGACTCGCGCACCTGTCCGTATCGGAGTGTCGAGTGCGTGGACTTCATCGAGTTTGAAACTTGACTCATTCAGTCGCGTTCGTGTTGTTGCCTTCAATGTAGCCTTCATCGCTCCGCGTGAAGATAGCCGTGCGCGAGTTCAACGCGGATTGTTCCATCGACCTCTCCACAGACTCGGCGATCTTCACGCGGAGAGCGTGTGATTATTTCGCCACCGACCTTGCGTCATTCGAATCGACTCAACTTTTGGGCCGCGTGCGATTCAAGGCCAGGTGCGAATGCAACCTGCGGTCAGGCCGATTTCCGTACGCGTCCCATTCGCGGCCTCCCTCAATTCGCTGTCGATCTTTCTGTCAGGACGAAGAGGCGACAGCGAACTGAGGGAGACAGCGAATGTCAGAATCGGAGGCGCACTCCAAGGGACAAGCATCGAACAGGGTCTCGATCGTCGTGTGGTGTAGAGACCAATGAGCTCGCCTCGGTGGAAATCAGGCTTTTGCTCTACGGCCGCTTTCACCTCAACGCCGCGTCACGTAGTGCATCAGCCCGCGAGCCACCGAGACAAGCTCATTGGGGTCGCTTGATTGAGGACTAGGGCATCGGCGAAGACTGCGCCTCGTTCCATCGGTGGCCGCACGTTTTCCATCTTCAAGGGATCGGTGGTTTCCGAGAAGCGGACTGCCGTTGCCGGAATGGGCCGTATTTCCTAGAAACCGCCGCCAAGCTGCGGTGGCAACGGAATCGGATACGTGTGGGTTCTTGTGGGGATGAAGGCGCATGTCAGAGGTGTGGCGGCACCAGATTGTGCTGGGCTTGGTCGCGGGACTCGTGTTCTTCACGAATCTGGGCGGCTACGCGCTGTTCGATGAGGACGAGCCGAAGAATGCCGTGTGCGGCATGGAGATGTTTGAACGCGGCGATTGGATCGTCCCCACGTTCAATGGCGAACTGCGAACCGACAAGCCGATCCTCATCTACTGGTGGATGCACCTGTCGTTTCGACTGTTCGGCGTGTCCGAGTTCTCGGCGCGGCTGGGGTCCGCGCTGCTGGCGAGCGGGACCGTCTTCCTGACCTACTATCTGGGGCGAAAACTCTATTCGCCCCCGATTGGATTTCTGGCGGGAGTAATCCTTGCCACCTGCCTGATGTTCTCGGCGGTGGGCCGCGCCGTCACTCCCGATGCGACACTCATCTTTTGCCTGATGCTCGCGTTCGCGAGTTACGTGTGGGCCGTCTCCCGTCGCCGCGGCGGCCACTTCAGCGGTCTCGACAACCGGAACAGTCCTGAGACGTCGCGCTGCGAAATCCAACCGGCGACTACTGTAGTCCCGCCGCTCCGCCGGCGGGACGTCCGGTCGGCGGAGCGACCGGACTACAGTAACGTCACCCAAAATCTCAAGGCTGACGAAGCACTCACCCCGTGGAATGAACTCGTTCCCGCCTCACCGTGGTCATCGGTCCCGATGTATGCGGCAATGGGGCTGGCGATCCTGGCCAAGGGGCCGATCGGTGTGCTGCTCCCCTGCATGATCATCGGCCTGTTTCTGCTGGTCTCCAGCCGGCGCTGTGAACTGGGCGACGGTCGACTTTCCACTCCATCCGGTTCATGGTGGCGACGTTCGCTGTGGACGGTGTTTCAGGTGATGCATCCGTCGCGAATCCTGCGGGCCGGACTCGCCATGCGATTGATTCTGGGGACGGCGGTCGTGCTGATCGTCGCGCTGCCGTGGTACGTGATGGTCGGCGTGCAGACGGACGGAGCGTGGTTGCGGGGCTTCCTGGGAGACCACAACGTCGGCCGGTTCCTGGAATCAAAGGAGAACCACGGCGGCCCGGTCTTCTACTATGCGATCGTCCTGCTGGTGGGATGCTTTCCGTGGTCGGTCTTTTTGCCGCTGGCGGTGTGGCAGTTGCGCGGTCGACTGGTCCGTGGAGCCGCCTGGAACGACAGTGACCGGTTGCTGGCCTGTTGGACGGGAGGGTGGTTCCTCTTCTTTTCACTGGCGAGCACCAAGCTGCCCAATTACGTGCTGCCGATGTATCCGGCCCTGGCGCTGTTGACCGCCCGTTACCTGCGGGAGTGGACCGAGTCGGCACCGGGCTTGGGAATAGTTTCGTTCCGCCGCTGCTGCCGCGCGCTGGGGATCGTCGGGGTGCTGATCATGATCGGCATTCCGGTCGCGGCGTCGATCCTGTTTCCCGGTGAAGAGCTCCTGTTGATCATCGGTGTCGTCCCCGTGGCCGGAGCCGTGCTGGCGTATGTCGCGTCGTCGCGGGAACTGCGAGGGCTCGCCGTGCAGTTCCTGTCGGGGACCGCGATTGTGATGGCGACGCTATTGGTGGGAATCGCTCCGACCAGGATCGCCCCCCATCAGGATTCGCCCAAGCTGGCCGACGCGGCCCGGCGGGTCTCCGGAAAGTTGCGGCCCGACATCGCCGTGATCGACGCCTATTCACCCAGCCTGATCTTCTATGCCCGGACTCCGGTCGAGGGACTGCGAAAACCGGAGGATGTGACCAGGTTCTTCGAGACGCATCCCGATGGGTTTGTCGTCACGCGGGCCGATCGCATCGACCGGCTGCCGGTGAAAGACAACGACCTGGTGGAAGTCTCGCGCTGCCGACGATTCCTGCGCCGCTTCGATGTCGTGCTGCTGGGCCGCGCGCCCGGCATCGCCGCTCGGGCAGAAACGACGGAGCGGAGGTAGGACAGGTTTGCCACCTGTCCATGCGTTCTTCTATTGCCTGTCGATGCACTTTTCCGGCCGGTCCTAGCACTGCACGAGGCCGATCAGAAACACGGCCGAAGCCCATCAGATATGAGAGGGCGTGTGGAAAGAAAAGTGGTCTGGCTGATTCTGTCCTGTGAAGTATGTGTCGTCTGGAGATTGGAAACCCGGCACAGACACGACGCAGGAGTCTTGGCATGGATGCCCGGCAAGAGACGTCTCGGCGGAAACCGTCTCCCAATGACTTGACCGGTGAGCAATGGAAGCTGCTGGCACCGTTGCTGCCGACACCACCCGGAGGTGGGCGTTTGCCGGTGACCAACCTGCGGGAAGTCGTCAATGCGGAGCGCTACTTGAATCGAACAGGCTGCGGGTGGCGTCACTTGCCGCACGACTTACCGCCCGAAGGGACGGTCCGGGATTAGGGGCTGTGCAGGATCAACTTCCGACTGATCTGAAAGTAACCCGCAGCGTGAGCGAGGGCGGACGCTTCGAGCGACGGTGAACTGAAATCGACGAGACCACGGCGCGTCCGCCCTCGCTCACGCTGCGGGTTACTTGAACTCCGACGCCAGCTCTCGGAAATAGAAAATGCACAGCCCCTAAGCTGATCGAAAGACAGGGCGGTTCGACTTGTCCGTTTCGTTTCTTGTCGGTGGCGCGCCCGTTCTTGGTTCGCAGCGTACGGGCCATCCGCTGCTTCGGTGTGAGCGATTTCGGAATGCGACCGCGCGGGACCGGCGGCAGTTCTTCGTGATG
>JAYTIB010000179.1:0-2238 GCA_043732205.1 Schlesneria sp.
CGGATACGCCGAGGCGTTCGCAATGAACTTCGCATCGTCGATCCGATAGCACATCAGCACACCGGCGTAGGTGTCGGAGTAGTTGTGCAGTGCCAAACCCAACTGCTTGAGGTTGTTCTTGCATTGAGTCCGCCGCGCCGCCTCACGCGCCTGTTGCACTGCGGGCAGCAACAGCGCAATCAACACCGCAATGATGGCGATGACGACGAGCAGCTCGATCAACGTAAAGCCGCGCTGCGTCACTCGACTCCTGGCGAGCGGGGAGCCCCCTGGTTCCTCGCGGCAAATGAAAGCCTCATTGCAACCGACAGAATCTGGACCCGACGACAAACTTCGCATGACAATTCTCCGTTGTCGAAGACCGACCCACGGAGACGCGACAGAAAGGCGCAGCCGCCTCCCGCGCCGAGCGCGCAGCCACAAGGACGACACCTCTACACAAAGAGGCTCTCGCCAGGCTGCGATTGCTGTGCGCAGTCAGACTGCCACGTCTCGTCCGAAGCGAGAACCGTAGGCCATACTCGAATGACATCTGGGCAGGTCTTCTGGCTTCCGGATCGGTCTACTGGCCGCGCCTTCCCGAACTTCGTGTTCAGTGGCGTGTGCGGCGTTCGTCCCCGGTTACAGCGGCGGGACCGCGACGGATTCGCACCGTCTTCCCTATTCTCTCGCACAGGCGACAAGCCTCACGAGCACCCATGTCGGGCAGGCATCGTAACGCCCGGTCCGGGGTTTTCAACCGTGTGAGGCGCGACGCTACCGTAGTCCCGTCGCTCCGCCGACGGGACGTTCTGCGAATGCGATCCAGTCGTCGAATGAGTTCCCATGTGGCGAGCCTTCCCCGCACGCGTCCCGTCGGCGGAGCGACGGGACTACAGTAGCGTCGGAGACGTCATCAAGCCCCGCCAGCCTGCGACGATTGCCCCCGCCCGCGCACAATTGCGTTCATTGTTTCACCCCCTTACCGTAGCGACCCTGATGTCACACCCGGTCCGTCGCCACGCTCGCCGAAGCGGACCACCGCATCCACCCCATTCGAGATTGCCTTCATGCCCGCGAAGTTTTTCGGTTTCGCCGTTTGGGTTGTCGTGCTGTCCGCAGTCACGGCCCGTGCCAAAGACGACTACACGCTCGGCCCCGATTCACAGCCTCAGCCCGGCGTCCCCCAGGGAAAACTGGTGTCGGGAAAGTGGGTCAGTGAGAAGATCTATCCGGGGACGGAACGGGGCTACTCGGTCTACACCCCGGCGCAGTACGACGGTTCCAAGCCGGCGTGCTTGATGGTGTTTCAGGACGGCGGCGGCTACGCGAAGTCGGACGGACAGTTTCGCGTTCCGGTCGTGTTCGACAACCTGATTCATCGCCGCGAGATGCCGGTCACCATCGCGGTGTTCCTCGATCCCGGCACAGTCCCGCCGGCCCAGCCGGGGCAGAAGGGTCGCAGCAACCGCAGCTTCGAATACGATTCGCTCGGCGATCAATACTCCCGCTTCCTGATCGAGGAAGTCCTGCCGGGTCTGATCGAGAAGCACGGTTTGAAACTGACCGACGATCCCGAAGGCCGCGCCACATGCGGCATCAGTTCGGGTGGCATCTGCGCCTTCACCGTGGCATGGGAGCGACCCGACCAGTTTCGCAAAGTGATCAGCCACATCGGCAGCTTCACCAACATCCGCGGCGGCCACGTCTATCCGGCCCTGATCCGCAAGACCGAGAAGAAGCCGCTCCGCGTGTTCCTGCAGGATGGATCAACCGACCTCGACAACCTGCACGGCAACTGGCCGCTGGCGAACCAGCAGATGGCGGCATCGCTGAAGTTCAAAGGCTACGACCATCAGTTCGAATTCGGCGACGGCGGCCACAGCGGCAAACACGGCGGCGCGCTGCTCCCCGATTCACTCCGCTGGCTGTGGCGGGACTATGCGAAGTACCACGGACGCCTCGTCCGTGCGTCCAAATCCCAGTCGTCGCTCGTAAGAGACGCACGGACGAGGCGTCCGTGCTACGTCAGTCCTTGTACCAGCAGCCCAGTCCGTGATGCTCGGTCAGGGCGCTCTTGCGGCCGCGGAGCTCGCCGAACAACCTCCGCACGCCTTCGCACGATTCCGTGTCGTGAAAGAGGACGCAGCCGCCGGATCGCACCTTGGGCGACCACGCCTCGAAGTCCGCTTTGACGGACTCGTAGTCGTGATCGGCGTCAATGTGCAGCACGTCGATCACATCGCGAAATTCGGCGGC